>JBHICS010000014.1:0-9895 GCA_046759685.1 Candidatus Brocadiales bacterium
GAGGATATCGCCCGACTCGATGACGCAGTGCTCAGGAGATTTCCTGATGATACCGCCCTGGCCAGGTGGATTACCCTGGCGAGGGAGAGGGTGTGCCACGAGGGGCTTCCCGCCCGGATATGCTGGCTTGGCTACGGCGACAGGGCGGCCTTTGGGCGCATAATCAACGACATGGTCAGAAAAGGGGAGCTTAAGGCGCCTATAGTAATTGGCAGAGACCATCTGGACTGCGGCTCGGTGGCATCGCCTTATAGGGAAACGGAGGATATGAAGGACGGGAGCGATGCCATTGCAGACTGGCCCCTGCTCAATTTCGCCCTCAATGCCGTCTGCGGTGCAAGCTGGGTAAGCTTCCACCACGGGGGCGGCGTAGGCATCGGCAACGCCCTCCATGCGGGGGTGGTCATCGTTGCAGACGGCACAAAGGAACGTGAGGAAAGACTGGAGCGTGTGCTGACGGTTGACCCCGGTATCGGCATAGCCCGCCACGCCGACGCAGGCTACGAACAGGCCGCAAACACGGCAAGTAAAAAGGGAGTGGAAATACCGGAGTAGGATAACTAGTTCTCCAGGTTGTATCTGGACGCACCTGCAGAGGCTAGGGCAGTATGCTCTTCTGAGAGAAGCGAAGTCACGCCAGAGGCGGATTCGCTATGGCGAAAATCTAGTATCTTAGAGATTCTTCGGGTATTTCATTCCCTCAGAATGACATTTTGGATGCCTTTTCAGGAGTCTCGGAGTAATTAATTGTAGACAAAATAATTGTGGCATATAGGGTATGCCTAGACACACCTTGACCATAAAAGAAACCCTAAAGCAAAATGGTAGACCCGGCAGACATAGTCCTTATGAATGCGAGTGAGGTGCTCACCCTTGGTGGGGCATCATTTGCACCCAAGACAGGCGCACAGATGGATGACCTGGGCATTATCCATAACGGTGCACTGGCCATTAAGGAGGGCAATATCATAGACATAGGGCCAACCGACGAGATAGAGAAGAGGTACGTGGTTGACGCCCTAGAGAGATTTGACGTCAGCGGCAAGGTGGTCATGCCGGGGTTTGTTGACCCGCATACCCACGCCGTATTCGGTGGCACCAGGGTGGAAGAGTTTGAGCTCAGGCTGAAGGGCAAGGGCTATCTGGACATCCTGAAGGAGGGTGGGGGCATACTCAACACGGTCAGTGCCACCCGCAAATTGCCCCTGGCAGGTCTTGTGCACCAATGCGAACCGCATCTTGATAACATGCTCCTCCACGGCACCACTACAGCCGAGATAAAGAGCGGCTATGGGCTAAGTCTCGATGAGGAGCTAAAGATTCTCGGGGCCATAGAACGCCTTGATGAAAAGCACCCGCTTGACGCAGTCTCTACATTCCTGGGCGCCCACGCAGTACCGGAGGAGTTTAAAGACAATGAAAACGGCCACGCCAAATATGTAGAAGAGGTCCTGGCCATGCTCCCCCGTGTGAAGGGAAAGAGCCGCGCCAAGTTCTGTGACGTGTTCTGCGATGAGGGGGCGTTCTCCCTCGAGGATTCGAGGGCGATACTGACCAAGGCAAAAAAGCTGGGCTTCGGCATAAAGATTCACGCATGCGAGTTCAAGGACCTGGGGGGCACCTTTCTGGCCGTCGAACTGGGCGCTACTTCGGTGGACCACCTAGACCATGCTAGTGAGGACGGTATCAAGGCCCTGGCCAAGAACGGCATAACAGGCGTGCTCTTGCCGGGTGTACCGTTTTTCATAGGGCAAAAGAATCAGGTACAGGCAAGGCAAATGATAGAGCTTGGCCTGCCAATAGCCCTGGGAACGGATTTTAATCCCGGCTCATGTCCTACCGTGAGTATGCAGATGATACTCTCGCTTGCATGCCTTGAGATGGGGCTAACTCCTGAACAGGCAATCTGCGCCTCCACCATAAACGCCGCCCACGCCCTGGGCCTTGGGCAACACGTGGGAAGTATTGAGCCGGCCAAGAAGGCAGACGTGATTGTGATGAATATACCCAGCTATAAGTACCTTCCCTACCAGTTCGGTATAAACCACGTGGATGTGGTGATAAAGTCAGGAAGGATAGTCGTAGAGAACAAGCAGATAATACAGAAGTAGCATTAGGTGCGTCGAGACGCACCATATCAAACTATTTTATTCTCTAATATGGGGTGGGGCAGGTCTTCTCGACCTGCCTATACCGCAGGGCAACAAGCCCTGCGGTACCCAGTTGCTTGTAGCTGCCCCATTTATGGGGCCTTATAGGCTCGATAAATCGAGCAGCTACAGAATAGTTTGGTGCGTCAACAAGAGGTGCCCTGTCAGAATGATATTTAACCGCACAAAGTAGTGGCACGTCCAACATGCCGCTCCTATGTGTTCGCGAGATTGCTTCTCCGCCTAAGGCGGACTGTCCCTACGCAAAATCATCTTTTGTAGGGACAGGGTTTATCCCTGTCCGAAAGAACTTACCCCCTGAGCTTAAACGCAATGAAAGAGAAACCCAGGGCAACAAAGGAGCTTGCCGCTGCCGTGGGGCCGTATGGAAGGTCCAGTAGATAGGAGAGGAAGAAGGCAAGGGTGGCAGTAGAGACCCCCTGTATGGATGATATGATGAAGGCCGTCCTCAAGCGCCTGCTCAATATAAGCCCATTTATAGGGGGTAGTATTATGGACGCAATTATCATCATATTGCCGGCTATCATGATGCCTATGGCTATGGCGGCACCGATGGTTAGATAGAGGATAAGATTCCAGAAGGCTGCCTTTATACCCAACGCCCTGGCCATGTCGTAATCAAAGGACACAAAGACGAATTCCTTGTAGAACAGGAGGTGCAAGGTGATTATGGTAATAACTGCACCAAGGGCAATATACACCTGCAGGGGAGAAATGGCCAGGATATCGCCGTAAACAATGTGTTCTATCTCGTGGATACCAAGTGCACTCTTGGCCATAAGGAGGATGGTAACTGCGGATGCAGTGATAAAGCCGAGGCCGATTATAGCCTCCTGTGAGAGCCTCTTCCCACCGGGGCTTGTTGACATGCCAAACATCCCCAGGAGGGTAAAGAGCAGCGAGAAGACCATAGGAGGAAGGCTCAGGAGGAGGGCGAAGGCCACACCCAGAGATGATATCTGGGCAATGGCCACACCCACGAATATTATCCTCCTCAGTACAATATATACACCCAGGTAGGAGCATATAAATGACACAAGGATTATGCCCGCTATGGCGTACCGGAAGAGGCTTATCGTAGTGAGGAAGTCATCCATTCGTGTCCGTATGTTCTAAGTGAAGTATTGCTTTTTGTCCATCCACCTCGAATATCTTTACCTTCATTGAATAGATCTTTTCCAGATTATCCTCTGTAAGTATGCAGTGCAGTTTCCCGACGTGTAGCGTCTCGCGGTCGATGATGGCCAATCTATCTACGTAATTGGCCATGACGTTCAAGTGGTGGCTTACCATGAGTACCGTGAGGTCATGGTTCAAGTGAAGGTCTCTTATCAGCTCCATAATCTCACGTTCCCCCTTGATGTCTAGGCCGTCGGTGGGCTCATCGAGAATCAACATGACAGGTGCCCCAGCAAGCGCGCGGGCGATGAGCACCCGCTGCTTCTGCCCACCGGAGAGGTCTCTAAAGGCTGTATGGACGTGGCCTTCCATATTTACATGGGCAAGGGCGTTGTGAACCATGAAATAGTCTTCCTTCTTGGGTTTTTTCAGTAGGCCTATGCCGGCATATCTGCCCATCATCACCACGTCCATCACGTTAAGGGGAAACAACTCATCAAGGAATTCCCTCTGTGGGACATATCCGAGGGCCATCCTGCCTCTCTTTATATCTTCCCTGAAGTTTAGTGTGCCATGCTTTGGTTTTATCATTTTCAGCAGTGCCCGGAGTAGTGTTGTCTTACCCGAGCCATTTGGCCCGGCTATCCCCAGAAAGTCTCCGCCTCTTACCGTCAGGGTGATGTCTTTAAGAACCACCTTCTTGCCGTAGCCCAGGGCTACGTCCCGGAATTCAACCAACTTATTGTTCATATTGTCAACTTCTCGGCTCTATTCCCGCCTGGTTAAAGGCGTTTATAAGCTTATCAAGTGCATAGTCAAAAAGGGTGAAATAGTCCTTCGCCCCTTCTTCTCCCAGCACGGAAGGGGAGAGTATGACTAACTTTGCCCCAGTCTTCTTGGCGACAAAGTTCGTGACCTTTGTTTCGTAGAATGGCTCTTGGATAAGTATCTTTACCTCTTCACGAATCATTTTCTCCACCAGGGCGGCGACATGGGCCGGTGAAGGCGGTACGCCAGGTTTGGGTTCCACATATTCAACCACCGTCAGGCCAAAACGCTCAATAAAGTTTGGCCAGCTATTGTGATAGGTAACTACCTTTGTGCCGTTATAAGGCCTCATCTTTTCCAGCCACTTGGGTAGAAATTCATCAACCTTTCTGTCAAACTCCTCCTTGTTCTTTTCAAAGTACTCGGCGTCTTTGGGAAAGGCCCGTTTCAACCCGTCAAGGATATTTGAGGCTATGACCTTGCCATTTAAAGGGTCAAGCCAGTAATGTGGGTTACCGTATATATGTATGTCGCCCAGCTCGCGTGTAACCCTAACCTGCGGAATCTCAAGTATTTCTGCACCCAGAGAGGCATCTACATAGCCGGTACCGCCGGGCAATATCTTTGGATTACGCGCCCCTTCGGCCAGCACGGGGGCCCAAAGTTCCAAGTCAAGCCCAATCTTCACAAATACATCTGCCTTATGTAATTTTATCATATAACTTGGCTTTATATCCACATAATGCGGGTTCTGGTAGCCACGGATGATGCTTTCAACCTCTACCATATCACCGCCTATAAACTGGGTGATAGAGGCTAGGTCTGTGGAGGTGGCGACAACCTTAATCTTTGCGGTAGCCTCCTTCTGGGGCGCAACAATAAATAACAACACCGCTATAAGCAACGTCCACCTGTGCAAGTTTCTCATGTGTTAACCTCCTTGACCTAAAATGGGTGCGGCCTATGGATACCCATACTCCACGTGCTTTGTAGCATGATGGCATCATCACTGCTTGGACCCCTGAAGCTGTCTATTCTCCTCTGGGTGTGGGTATACTGGAGGCGCCACCTAACAAAATCGCTCTGCCAGAAGGTCCAGTATGGGCTGATAGCCCATTCAAAGTCTCTATTATTTACCAGAGATTGGGCGTAATCCAGCCTTAACCCTGCGTAGTTGCGCCTGGTAAGCTGATATTCCCCAAAGGTGTATGCCCCCCAGCTGTCCTCCTTATCATTAACCTTTTCTGCACTTATATCATCAATGTCATCCACCTGGGTGAAGAATGCCTCAGCCTGCCAGAGGAACGATTTATAAGGCTTGACCTTATAGGTGACAGGCTTCCACCTGTACGTGAGGTCAAATGCCACCATATTTGCCCTGACATCGCTGGTGCCTGCCTCGAAAGCGGTCTTCAGGTCTCCAGTAAGACCTGTTAAACCCACCTCCAAGGAGGAATTGAGCGTGAGGTCGAAAAAGTTCTTTAAATGCAGGACATAATAAGGCTCGTTTAGACCACGTGTCGTCATTATCTCCCCAGTAAGCTCGATATACTTATCCCAGGGGTTGGGGATTAGCCAGCTCACGGAGAGCCCGGGATCCCGGATAGATTCCTCACCAAAGAGATTTCTTATTATAAGCGGATAATCCACCTGAAATATCTCCGGCCTGTGCGTGCGACTTATTTTTCCTATTGCCGGCTTAAATTGACCAATCTTTGCCTGAAGCCCATGAGGCAGGGTAAGCAGCGTCATATAACCCTCTTCTACCTCTATCTCACCTTCATGGATTCCTATAAAAAAGTCCCCCCGGGCATAGGGGTCTAAGGCCGCCATGAAACCAATCTCTATCTCCCTTAGGGCCAACCTATTTGCAAATTCCCTTCCCTCGAAGTTTTTATCCTCAAAGCTGTACGGTCCTCTTCCATCACCGGGATGAATAAAGGTACCTGCAAAGTCGCCAATAACGCTTATATCCGGATTATAGGTCTGGAGGATGCCCCTGGAGGTGCCCATCCTCGTAAACATCCCTCCAAGGAAGCCCTTTTCTGGGGTAGCAGGATAGGCCGCTGGTCTGGGCATCTCCTTCTCCGCAGGCTCTCCTAAAAGGGCCTTGAGCTCCTCTTCCATTTTTGCCTTTTCCTCCAGGGTCATTCCAGCCTTCTCGGCTGTATGCCGTACATATGGCATGGTTTCCAGTTTGCCCCAGTTTTGTCTTTCCTTTTCTTCCTCAAGTGTGTCTAACTTTTCTTCCATTTCAGCCAGCTTTACGTCGTAGGCCCTTTTCATTTTTGTCATCTCGGCCTTCAGTGCCCTGAGTTCAGCTTGCATATCAGTGGCATCCCGGTCAATGACTGTTGGTTTATCCTGTTCAAACTCTGCCATGGCAAGCCTATGTCTGGCAAACGCTGCTTCCAGGCCGTCTCCCTCCTGGCTACTGGCAGAAGGGGCCTTAAACGCAAAGACTAGCATAAAAATACACACTATAAGTGGGATGCAACGGCTCCACAACATGACTTATCCTCCTTTACAACTATTTTTGATACGAGTACAAAGGCGAAGGAGACCCTCCTGAATCTGGTTCTGGAAATAAATCCGTAGAAGGGCTGAAGATATATACATAGGGTGAACACGCCAGAGTCAGGTAAATCCCAAATCAATCCACCATATGTTGCTGGGTTACCATGACCTGCTGTCATCCCTACCCTCATACGGATCGTAAGGAATGGAGGGTTCTTCTAACATAGTATCGCTTGCAGGGGTGGGTTCTTCTTTAGGAACCTCTTCCCTTTCAAGAAACTGCAGTTGAAAGAGTTTTGCGTAAAGATTGCCACGGGATAGGAGTTCGTCATGTGTTCCCATTTCTATTACCCTTCCCTTATCCAGGACAACTATGATGTCTGCGCTCAGCACCGTGGAGAGACGATGGGCAATGACAAAGGTAGTGCGATTTTCAACCAGTTTGTAAATGGCTTTTTGTATAAGCTTCTCCGTCTCTGCATCTACAGAAGAAGTGGCCTCGTCCAAAATAAGTATCCGTGGGTCAGCCAGTATAGCCCTGGCTATGGCTATTCTCTGTTTTTGCCCACCGGACAGCTTTACCCCCCTTTCCCCGACGACTGTATTATAACCATCAGGGAGCTCCATGATAAAATGGTGGGCGCCTGCCGTCTCTGCTGCCTGCACAACGTCCTCCTCCACTGCCTCAGGCCTGCCATATGTGATATTGTTCCTCACCGTATCGTTAAATAGGAAGGGCTCCTGCAGTACCATAGCCATCTGACGACGAAGGAAGTGTGATTTGACATCTCTGATGTCATGGCCATCCAACAACACCGTGCCCCTTGAAGGGTCGTAGAATCTGGGTATAAGATTGGTGAGCGTAGTCTTCCCAGAGCCGCTTGGACCAACTAGTGCGACCATCTGGCCGGGATGCACCGTCAGACTAATATCCTTGAGTACCTCCGTCCCATTGGGGTAGCTAAAATACACATTCCTAAATTGCACATGACCTTTTACACTGGGCAGCTCTATAGCATCGGGGGCATCCTTAAGGGCTGGTGGGGTGTCAAGCACCTCAAATATCCTCTCCGCGGAGGCCAGGGCTCGCTGCACCTGATTGTAGAATCTGCTAAGCCCGGAGATAGGCTCGTAGGCCATGCGGAGATACGGAAAGAATACAACAAACGTGCCTGCGCTCATTTCCCCATTCAGTACCTTGTAACCACCGACACATAGCACGATAACCGCGCCAGTCTCGGTGAAGAGGTCAACAATCGGCCTGTATGTGGTGAACATGCGATATATGCGCACGTGCAGCCTGAAGTTCTCCTCATTCTTCTGTCTGAACCTCTCCATCTCCTTGTCCTGACGTGCAAAACCCAAAATAACTCTGATGCCGGAGATATTATCCTGTATGAGGGCATTGAGCTCGCCCACCTTATCCCTCAGCGTGCGATAGGTCCTGCGGATCATCTTGCCAAAGATGTAAGTAAGGCCCACCATAAAAGGTCCAACCGCCAGGGCAATTGTGGTAAGCTGCCAGTCCCACTGGAAACAGAAAAACAGTATCCAACTCAACCTGAACATGTCCGTTATAAATGTGGTCAATGGGATAACCACCACCTGTTCCAGGGAACTCACGTCGTTTACCACTCTGCTCATAATGTCCCCGGTACTCTTGTCCTCGAAATAGCTGAGCGGCATGTCCTGGACATGCTGGTAGACCTCATTCCGCATGTCGTATACGACTCTTTGTCCCACCTCGGACATGAAATATCCGTGGACAATGGCGATTAGGCTCGTAGATGCCTGCAGAATGAAAAAGGCGGCCGCTAACACGAAGAAGGTAAGGAGGTTAATGTCTATGGAGGTAAACCATACCTGTCCAAGATAAAGGGTAGCCGACTTTAGCGGTGCGGCAAGAGGCATATCACTTTCTACCAATACGTTAGGGGTTGTGCCTTCGTTCTCAGAGGTGGTTGATATTACCCTCTCCGCAATCCTCAATTCGTCTACAGCAACACCAAGTATCTGCGTAGGGAGTACGGATACCAGTGCGCAAAGTAGGGAGAGTATCAATACAAGGAGGACTTTGGTCCGGTAGGGCGTTGCATAACTGAGAATCCTGCGATAAGAGTTTTTCGGCTGCGGGGTCATCTCGGTGGGATTCGACATTATCTCTCTTTCTAACCTCCCCCCCTCTCCTGCGAAGAAGGGGGGAGGCATAGCGGGAAAGCTGTACTTATTTAGGGTTATATCTGTTTATACAGTGGTCCTTTACATACTGGCCGGCCTTCGCTATGACCTTCTTGTGATCCGGCACCTGCATCCATGCCTTGATGTGATCTTCGCTTTCCCACTCGGTTATGAGGAGATATTTGTGATTTTCTCCCACAGGCGTATAGGCAGTTGCAGACTTTAGCCCAGGCTGCTTCAGCGCTATAGGAACTGTGGCCATGAAATCCGCCACAAAGGCCTGCTCTTGCTCAGGATTTACCTCAATGTGGAATAGGCTCAATACAGACATCTTTCTCTCCTCCTTTTCTGGAATTGTGAGTCCTCTCCCCCCAGGACCCTAATACATAGTAATGTCCAGATTATTTCACCCAAAGTCAAGCATATTCTTTTGTTGTCTATTATATTTCGAAAATAAATGGTAAAATGTATATGAAACGTCGGTGGGTTAGTCCTTCCGCATATTTTTCTTTGTGGCGGCTTTAGGTGAATCAATGAAGACAAAGTGGATTATCATCCTGGCAATCGTAATACCCATTGTAGCCGCAAGCAGCACGATAAGCATCCTCAAGCTTAGAAAGAAGCCCATAGATTATCGTACTGTGATATTAGAAAGGGGCGGTATCATCTCCACAGTCATGGCAAGCGGCACCCTGCACCCTCTTCTCACTGTGCAGGTAGGCAGTGAGGTCTCTGGCACCATAGAGGCTCTGTACGCTTACGCCGATTCAGAGGTCACGCAGGGCCAGTTAATTGCCAAAATCGCCCCAGACCCATTCATAAGCAAGGTGAAAGAGGCCAGGGCGAATCTGAAGATATCTAAAGCAAAAGTTGCAACCGCATTGGCAGAGGTCACCAAGGCAGAGGTCCAGGTAGAGGACGCGAAAAGGACTTACACCCGCTTTGAGGCCCTGCTGAAGGACGAGGTGGTGACCGAAGAAGACAGGGACGTAACCCGCAGCAAATACGAGACGGCCCTGGCCGAGCTTGATGCGGCAAGGGCACGCTATGAGCTCTCCATGGCAGAATCGGAACAGGCAAAGGCTGCACAGGAAACGGCTGATTACGACTTGAGCCATACCGACATCTTCTCGCCCGTGGAC
>JBHICS010000015.1:0-9484 GCA_046759685.1 Candidatus Brocadiales bacterium
AATAACCGTCCTTCACTTCATACTTATCACGAGCTATCCTCTTCATCTCCCTGCCACCTACATATACGGGTATTGGAATGTTTTCTACAGGCGTCTTAATCCTGGGGTTTATATAGATGCCCTTAGCTTCCTTAAAATTCTCGAAGATCTTGTCTGCCTTTCTTACTTCTTTTTCATTGGTTACAACGGTTACGTTACCCCTGGCATAGAATTCCTTATAATTCTGCGTCTTCTTGCCATCTTCGTCTTTCAGCTCGAACCACAATATCACGTTGTCTGCGGTCAGCGCCTCACCGGCGCGCCGAATTTCCGCATCACCTGCGGCTACCACTATCCTTGTATTGCCCTCCGTCCAACTATCAATGTCGTTAGCCACTACATCTAGTACTGGAGGCTTGCCAGGTGGGACTCCTTCAATTTCCAGCACCAGCGGTTCTTTATAGGCAAACTCGGAAAGTCCAAGCTCCTTTATTTTCTTTAACTTTAGATGAGTCGTGGTTAACTGCTCTTCTCCAAAGGTCTGGATTGGCACTCTGGTATAAGTATCTACCATGATACCGGCGGCTGTTTCCAGGTGCAGATAGACCTCTTCATATTCTTCGTAGTCGCGCCCCTGTATTAAGACTACTTCTCCCTGACACAAGATTTCCATCCTTGCCTCTGGCTTCTGACCGGCTTCCAGCTCGTAGAACCAGCAAATGGCATTGTCAGCGCTTAACTGAACCTTGCCCTGGGTTATCTTTACGTCTCCATCCGCAGAAAATACCCTTTTACCTTCCATTTGCCAGGTGCTTACACCTCTGGCCAAGATGTTAATTGGCTCTTGAGTTGTACTCAGGGTGATTATGCCCTTGGAGTAGGCCGATGTCTCAAGCCCTAGCCATACTATGGGCACTACTATTAATAAATGGAGCAGTGTCTTCATGGGATGTTTGAGAGAATTATTTTTGGAGGACGTATTATAGTTGTGCCGGTAGAGAATTGTCAATCAAAAAACCGCTAAGATGCTCTACATATAGCAGCCATGCCGAATAACAGCACTAGATATAGCTAGATAACGGGGGGATATACCTATCCCAAAAGTATCACCGGTATCGTTTAACTGCCTGGAGCAAAAGCGCTATAGACCCTCACATCCTGACACCACTTATAAAGAGGACAGTGGCCATCATAGTGATGGCCACGCCTATTAGTCTTCTAGCCGTAATGGGGCTTAGCGTAACACCAAGTTGAGAGCCGGTGTATGAACCTATCATGGAGGCTATACCCATCGTTAGGAGGACAGAAAGGTCAAGGTTTCTATTGAGTAAGTGGCCGAGGAACCCTGATATGGCCATGAACGAGCTGATGACCATATTGGTACCGGCAGCTACCGCAGGTGCTAATCCCATCACCTTTATCATAGTCGGCACTCGAAGGCTTCCCATTAGCAACCCTGCCATACCCCCTATAAAACCAAGGACGAGTCCCCATAAGGCAGCCACCACAGCACCTTTATTTGTCATCCCTTGCACATAGGGCTGCCATCCCCGCCCTTCACCTGGCCTTTCCCCCTTCGGTTTCACCTCGCGCGATCGTCCTGTCCTTGACTTGTCACCATTTGCCCCGAGCAACATGTCAAGTCCCACGTAGAAGTATATAAGGCCAATGAAGACAAGAAGCCACTTATACGAGACTAACTTGCTCAAATACCCACCCAGAAATGAGCCGACGCAAGAAAAGCCTCCCATGAAGAGAAGTATTGTGATGTCTACCAACCCCTCCTTCCAGTACCGATAAGAGACCGTGGCAGCTGTCAGCGTGTCAATACCTAGATTGGTACCTGCCGCTATGTGAGGGGTGGGCACAATTGAGTAGACCGCAGGCAGCCTCAGCGCACCAAGGGGCATACCTGTGATTCCGGCAAGTATGCCAATCAGCAGACCGACAACGGCCCCGAAGAGGAGTTTTAGGTCAAAAATCAGGCCTAGGGTGGCATCCACTCTTTTTATTGTTTCGCAGAGATATTTTGAAATGCTGGCGCGCCGGGGAGGATTCGAACCCCCGACCGTCGGATTAGAAATCCGATGCTCTATCCAGCTGAGCTACCGGCGCAATAGTTGCCTGCTAAGCCCCCGTTTTGGTCCGGAATAAACAGGGATCGAACTGCTGCTTCCCTCTGCGGGTTGGGTCGTGCCGAAAGGTCAGCCTTAAGCGAACGCCTCCGGCTTATGTGTAAGGCCGGAGGCGTGACCTGCCCATTTCTTCCAGGGGTGCCTCTCTATTATAATAAGGCCCCCAGGAGGCCCTGTCAAACCACGACTAAGCCTATTCTAATATAACCTCCTCAGTATCCTCGTATGGCACGGATCTTCTACCAAAAACCGCCAGTACCTTTCCCGTTATGTAACCCGTAACGAGTGCCAGCACGATTGCTATGACGACGCCCGTGAGCTGAGGGCCCTTGCTGAGGCCATCCACAACAAACACGGCTACAATGCCGCCCATTAGGCCAGGCCATCCGTGCAGGTTGGTAACGCCGCACGTATCTATCCCCTTGACCATTCCCTGGAGTTTATCTTGTATAACGGCAAAGCCATAGGTAGACAAGGTGCCACCCATTATTCCTATGATGAACGCCATTGAGTGAGTGGCATGGTCACAGGTAGACCCAATTGCCACGCCGCCAGCCAGCGCCGCATTCGCTATGTCTGCCATGGATATCTTGCCCCTCAAATACACCGTGGCAAAGTAGGTGGCTATTGTGGCACCACAGAGGGATATCAGGACGTTAACGGCCGTATATGGTACCATCTCGGGCGTCACAAGCCCTGCACAAAAGCTCGGCCAGAAGAGCCAAAGGACCATACTACCCAACATGGAAAACTGGTCGCTGGTAGAGTCAGATTCTATGGGTGTCTTAAACTCCTTTTCGGTAGTCATGGTCATTACAACACCCAGCCCGAATAGTGCCCCAAAGGCATGAATCAATATAGAACCGCCCGTGTCCACAAAGGCGCCAGGGGATATCAGCCCGAAACCACCCTCGAGGAGTATCCATTCGTTGATCATATAGCAGGGTATAAACAATATCCCTAATATCATGTACTGTGGCATCTTTAGCCTGCCCAGTGGCGCACCGGCACATATCAAGAGAGCAGCCCCCGCAAACTCTGCGAGCAGAAGTCTGTCAACATCTGCCTTGCTCTCGCCCAACACACCTAAACTGTTTATAAATATATAAAGAGGAATCGCTACACTTACTAAGAGGTATGTTGCCGTCACTGTGGAAAGTCCGTACCTCTTAACAAATACCATCAAAAATCCAAAGCCGACTAGTAGCATGGCCATTACGTGGATGCCACGGTTATACTTCTGCACATCCACCACCGATGACAAGGAGGCCCCGGACTGTTCTTCTGCGCCCCAACTGGTACCCGTAAACGCTACCAACACTGCAAATAAAAGTGGTAAGATTAGTACCCGTCGACACTTGTTCATGTCTGATTTCCCTCCTCTATTGACGCGTTTTGCGATATAGAAAAGAACGAGAGGCTGTTTCTTGGGCAAGCAATACAGGCAGTTACTGCGCAAGATGTTATCCTCTCAGAAAAAAATATCAAGGAAAATCTTTTCCGCAGAGACTGAAGCCTGTAAGTCCTGTATTTACATAAGACAACGTAGTGTGGAGCGAGGGTTTTTCAAATTAAAATAAGGGATGACGGCTAGGGGAGACTGCCACTTGTCTTTGGTCCCTGGGTTTTCACAAGGAGGTCTACCACCAGCTCTGCATCCTCGTGGCCAAATCTTGCCATGGGGAGGGTATCCCGTGCTATATCCTGCATCTCTTTTACAATCCTCTCCCACCCGGCCCTATCGTGGGTCTCCAGTAGGATTCGCTCCCCAGGGTGACAGATAAGGCATTTGGCCACAAATATAGTGCCTCCAACGTCCTCCTTCAGCACATGGGCCCTTTCAGATAGGAAGTGTGCGATTCGCTCGGCGTCTTTAGTAGTTATATATTCTTCAGCCTCTGATCGCATACGCTCTACCGTCTCTCTCCACTCTTCGGCGGTCTTGTCCTTAAGCAAGATTCGGTTTATAGAGTGACATAGTGTGCAGCGGTCTACAAATAATAATCGGGCGTCCTCATACTCTTGTCTTTCACTGGTCATAGCCTGGACTCGTTCAGGCCATGTACCGACGATTTCGCTTACAATCTGCTTGGCCTCTTCCGGACTAATCCATTGGGGATTCTTGTCCATCATCTCTTCCACTACATCACGCCACTCATCTACAGGTCTCGGTACGACAAAGACCCGCTTCAGCGTATGGCACCTGGAACATTTTACATCGACCAAAATAGGCTTCCTTGTGAGGTCTATTGTGTCCTGGGCTGCCAGTGTGGCTGAGGTGACGAAATAACACAATAACATCATGCCCAGTAACGGATACCTTCCCATTATCAAAAAACCTCCTCCATGCTCCCACAATGATTACCCGTGTTGAGCAGTGTAATGCCGGGATATGAATTATATGCCATTTACATAAGTTCCGTCAATTTTTAGTGACGAAAAGAAACCAAATCCATCGGTAGAGGTCGTATCTTTGTCCTTGAAAACCGTGTGCCGTGGCCTATAATCGCAGAGTGTACAGGATTTCCTTTCGGGGCGTAGCGCAGCCTGGTTAGCGCGCCTGCCTTGGGAGCAGGAGGTCGGCAGTTCAAATCTGCCCGCCCCGACCAGTATGAGTATTAATTGCAATTTCGAGGAGAAGGTGATGCGTAAATGGTTGGTTATATCTTGCGGGGTGGCCCTAATATGGGGTACATTTTTGCTCCATACGGGCGGAGTAAGCTCGTCGGGATTACTGCTTGCAAGCGATACCCAGGAGGGGCTGGAAATCTCTGCGGATGAGGCAGCGGAGAGTTTAGTCGATGGCCGATTTGATGTCATCCTTGACGTGAGACAGCCTGAGGAGTATGAGGGAATGCACATACCCGGTGCCATTCTCATACCATTAAACACGCTGGAAGAGAAGGCACGGGTGCAGCTGGACGATCCGAATGCCCATATCCTCGCCTATTGTGGGGTTGGGGCGCGCAGCCTAGAGGCGACCAAGATACTGAGAAAAATGGGTTATGCAAATGTGCTCACCCTTAAAGGCGGGATAATTTTGTGGAAGGAAAAGGGCTATCCCGTGACTGAATAACCGGCCTCTGGGCAATTCCGACTCAGTGGTCATCGGGGGCTCACCAGAGCCCTACAGGGCAAGAGGCCACAGGCCTCCGCGGTAATATAAACGGTCTAGGTCATAATCTTCCCTACCATCATCCGATGAAATACGAGGATGATGACAACCCATAACAGCACCAAACTAGCGCCTATATATAAAAACTGCTGCTTCACTGAACTTTCCATCGTCAGTGCCTCACTCTTATCCATCTCCACTATGAGTGCCCATCTGACACCAT
Organism: Candidatus Brocadiales bacterium; assembly: GCA_046759685.1. Classification (GTDB taxonomy): domain Bacteria; phylum Planctomycetota; class Brocadiia; order Brocadiales; family Bathyanammoxibiaceae; genus JBHICS01. The sequence goes on from JBHICS010000015.1 coordinate 5,453, forward strand.
ACGTAACATCCAGGGGTGTGAAGGCGCTAAGGACTTTTATATTACGGTAGTCTCGTATTATCCCAATGTCGGTATTCCCCGCCAGTGCCTCCCTTGCAGCTTTTGTATTAACCTTAGTCTTTAGCGTACTTGGGGTCTTAATGAAACGAGACTTAGAGCGCAATAGAAAGTCTTCCCCCACAAGGTATGTCTCTCCTGTTTCTCTAAGCCCAGACCTTTGGGTCATTATATTATTTATCCTCCTGTTCTCCAGATGGAACACAACTACGGCTACTGTCTCATCCGTAAGGTCTTTTGCTATGGGCGCAGCGATAAACAGAGCCGGACGGTCGTTGGGTTTATACCACTCCATGTCTAAAATGTCGATGCCTGTTTTGCCCCTCTTGAACGCCTCCTCCAGTTGTGTCCCGAAGTAGGGTGCTTTTAGCACATTTTTGCCCAACTCCGGCCGGTCCCTTGCACTGGCCACTACGTCACCATCCATATCTATTACCAATATATCGTAATACTGGTAGGCCTCCGCAAAGCTGACAAGTATATTGCCGTACATACGGTCCGCTTCTGCGTATGCAGCACCCTTCAGGCCCCCTTTATGGAAGGCATCGGTGTAGGAGGCAGCTACTGATTTAAACAGATTGTTGTTAGAGAGTTGGAAGGCGTCAGCCCTCCTCTCAAAGAAGAAGTCCTCCATTTCTATTCTCTTAATGTCCCTGATAGATACCAGATGATTGAAGGTCTTCTGCTTCATAACCCCCTTGGTGATAATGTATGTGATGGTATTGATGGCTATAAATGGTAAGACACTACCGAATAGACATAAAAGAATCAAGTAGCGGTACAGGGTGCGTTCTCCGCCGAGTTTCACTCCTTCACCATGAGCGGCTAAATGACCCGGCTTAACGTTATGGCCCCCAGTTGTATGCTTTTGTTCCATGGCATCTCCGTTACTGATTCTTACTATCCGGCCGTATTGATTATCTCATGTTTTTATTGCTAGGACAAGAATTCCTGTTTCATCATCCTAAAGAATATGAAGATAATTATACCCCAGATCGGAATCATGGCAAAGGTCATCCAGACAACGCGGGCAACCATGGAGCCTTCCAGGGCCAATGCCTCGGCCTTGTCTATCTCTGCTAGAAGTGCCCACCTGACGTCGCTGCCTATGTCGACGTAGGTGTACGCACTCAGCACCTTCACATCACGGTAGTCCCGTGCTATCCTGACGTCTGTTTCTCCTGCCAGCGCCCTTCTTACGGGTTTTGTGTCCACCCTCATCTTAAGTACCTCTGATGCCGCCGTTGTGAAGCGGGAATCGGAACGCATCAGTTTGTCCCCGCCCACCAGATACGTCTCACCAGACTCTTTAAGCCCCGGCCTCTGGGTCATCATTTCGTTTACCTTTTCACCGTCCATGAACAATATAAGGACTCCCAGCAGGGGTGTTTCTGCGGTTTCCTTAAGTATAGGGCTAGAGACAAATTGGGCTGGGGCGTTGTAGGGGCCGTACCATTCCATATCGCTTACAGTTAACCCCATCTTTCCGTCCTCAAAGGCCTTCTTTAGTGGAGTCTCAGCGTATTTCTCGTCAAAGATGTTCGTACCAAGCTCTGGATTCTTTTTTGCGCTGGCCACCACGTTCCCCTCGGGGTCCATAATGAGAACATCGTAGTATTCGTATGCATCACAGAAGCCGCTTAATATCTTGTGGTATCTTTCATCTACCTCTTTATACCTCACCCCCGTAATACCTGCGTATTTCTGTCCCTCGGTACCTCCCCTTAGATAGGCGTCTATGTACGAGGTTATCGCCCACTTGAAGAGGAGATTCGTACAGAGCTGGTATGCATCACCCCTCCTCTCAAAGAAGAAGTTTTCCAACTCCCGCTTTTTTATATCTCTTACAGATACAAGGTGGTCGAAGGCCTCTTGCCGTATAAAGCCTCTGGCCAGCCCGCAATTAACAGAGGTCGTTATAATATAGGGCAAAAGATTACCGAAGCAGCATATTACGATTAGATAGACCAGCAGAGAGGTCGACTTTACCTTCTTGCCGCCAGGAGGGCTGGCAGTAGATACGGGTTCTACCGGCTTTTTGGGATTTTTTGGCTTTTTATGGGTTCTTGGGGATAAAGGTCTTTGTGCCATTTTATCTCTAATATTTAACCGCTAATATGTTAATATTAACGGGGCGATGTTCATAAGTCAAATGACCTTTGGCTCTGTGCACGCGTATTAGCAGCCCCTGTGGAGACCTCTATAATTATCAATACGGCAAGAGCCAAAGAGCGTAGCAAAAGAAAGGGTGTGAAACCAGGTATGGCTTTGGGGAAAGGACACCGTCGCATGCCCAAGAAGATGAATCCTGGATTCAAGGTGTGGGTAGAAAAGGAAGGGGAAGTCGTGTTTGCAGAGGGCCGAAAAATCCTGTTGGAGGCCGTTGATGAATTGGGCTCCCTAAACGCAGCCGCCAGGAAGCTTGGCATGTCATACCGTGCGGCATGGGGAAAGATAAAGGCCACGGAGAAGCGGCTAGGCATAAAGCTGCTGGAGACCAACATAGGCGGAAAGCGCGGGGGCGGGGCAAGGCTTACAAAGGACGCCAAGGGTCTCCTCAAGCGTTACAGCAGGTACAAAAAACGGGTCAAGACTTGCGTAGAAAGGGAGTACAAGGCTATATTTGAGGAATAGAAATAAAGGGCAATCCGCCTGAGGCGGACTGTCCCTACACAAGTCTTTTCGTAGGGACAGGGTTTATCCCTGTCCGGCAGATCCGCCTATGGCGTGACTTCAGCCCCGCGATTGCCTATTTATTTCCGGAGTAGGGGCGAGGTTACCTCGCCCCTACATAATTTTCTCTCACCCTCCACATCCCTGACGCAGCTAGAAGGAGGGCTATGATAATAAGGCCCCACGTAGTAGAGGACGGGATGGATGGGACGTTTTCGCTGCCCGAGGCCACGGTAATACCTGCATCTGCCAATTGCTGCTCGGTGACGCCTGCAGCAAATAGCTGATCAACGGTCACGCCGGCAAGAAAGAGCTGCATCACATCATAGCCCGCATCAAGAAGGGCATCTACAGGCGCCCCGGCATCCACATACACACCCAGCGGATACCCCGAGAACTGGATGTCTATATCATGTACTCTGCCCTTAAAAGAAAGGGTATCGACCACGGTATTTGTAGCGGTGTCAATTATCAGTACGGTGGCACCGTTGTAGTGCGACACATATACTTTTGAGCCGTCGGGGCTGAAGGATACACCTATAGGCTGATCTCCTGCTGGTATGGTATCTGTCACGGTATTTGTGGCTGTGTCAATGACCGAGACAGTGCCATCTGTAACAGTGTTAGCCACATATGCAGTAGAGCCGTCAGGGCTGACGGCGATATTGTGAGGATTGACGCCTGCAGGCACCGTGGCCGTTACGGTATTCGTGGCTGTGTCAATGACCGAGACCGTGCCATTTCCAACATTGTTAGTCACATAGGCAGTTGAACCGTCAGGGCTGAAGGCTGCACCATAGGGCCTACTACCCACTTCCACAGTAGCCGTTACGGTATTTGTGGCCGTGTCAATGACCGATACGGTGTTGCCGTCATACCATTTTGTTACATAAGCAGTGGAGCCGTCGGGGCTGATGGCTATATTCCATGACTTCTTACCTACTGGCACAGTGGCCGTTACGCTATTTGTACCTGTGTCAATGACCGATACGTTATTGGAATCCCGGTTTACGACATATGCAGTAGAGCCGTCGGGGCCGAAGGCTACACCATAAGGGAAAACACCTGTTGATACAGTAGCCGTAACAGTATTGGTAGCCGTGTCAACGACTGAGACGTTACCGCTATTGTGGTTTACGACATAGGTTGTTTTACCGTCAGGGCTAACCGCTACGCCTATGGGCCTACTACCAACGGGCACAGAAGCAACCACTGTGTTGGTATCGAGGTCTATAACCTTTGCAACGTTGCTGTTGTCGACTGGAACATACGCAAACGGTGCTGCGGTGGCGGCGACCACCG
>JBHICS010000016.1:0-9406 GCA_046759685.1 Candidatus Brocadiales bacterium
CCAGTTGAGGCGAAGTCACATTTCTCTATAATCATATAAAATAGGCCCCTGCCAGACCTATCTCAGATACACACCCCAAACTATAGTACAGGGCCCTGTGACCTACCTATAGTCCTTGCATCTTGCTTGGAGAGGAAGCCCAAAACCGTTCCATGTACTGCCGATTTAACTGCCTTCTTTCAGTAGCTCAACTATCTTTTTCTCAATCTCACCCTTTTTATCCTCATGGAATCCCACCTCCCTGTATCTTGCCTCTCCATTCCTATCGATGTAGACAAGATATGGCACGAACTCAAGCCTGTAGGCATCCATAATACCGTCATCCGCCAGGTAGGCAGGATGTTTGGTCCCCGTCCAGGATAAAAAGGACCTTGCGTCTTCAATGTCTCTGTCAACGGATAGCCCTATAATAAGCAGTCCCTGCTTCTTATACTTGCTGTACATCTTGTTCATAAAGGGCGCCGCCCTTTGACAGTTTGGTCAATTATGCAACCAAAAATCCAGGATTATCACCTTGCCCCTGTTGGCGGTAAGCTCGGCCTCAAGTCCTGGGAGATTTATACGAGTAATAGACGGCGCGTCATTCCCGTTGACTTGGGTGGTTTGAAGGGGAAAAAACGCACATACCGTAAAGGCTAGTATTAAAAGAGCTCTATACATAGTACGACTCCTTTATTTCCAGGGCCAGTTACTTGCTGGAGAATTTTCACTCCTTTAGAAGCCTTGTCACTTCTTCTTCAATCTCTCTCTTCTTCTCTTCGTTGTAACCCAGCTCCCTCTTCCTCTCCTTACCGTCTCTCCCAAAGAAGATATTGAAGGGTACAGCCCTTACAGAGTATGCCTCTATTACATCCCTTTCTGCGTCAAAGATAGGGTAGTTTATCCCAGCCTTGTCCATGAAGAGTTTAACCATATCGGGCGGGGCGCCCAGGGATATGCCTATAATCTCCAGTCCTTCTTCTTTACGCTGGTCATAAAGCTCCATAAGGAAGGGAACCTCCCTTCCACAAACAGCTCAGAATGGAGACCAAAAGTTTATGACCACAACCTTACCCTCATTAGCTGCGAGCCGTTCATTAAGGGTTGGAAGGTCAATCTTGCTTACTCCGTCTCCCTGTGCGATGCTAATGGAGGAGTAGAAAAGAAAAACAAGGGAAATGGCGGCAAACATGACAAAAGCTTTGCACACGCCTAGTCTAATCTTACCTCTAAAAATGCCCATGTTGTAAGTACCTCCAATGGTTAGATTAAGCCGCCGCCCTCAGAGAATATAACTTCTTATTGCCTCTTGACCTACTATGCCACAAGACTTATTTAAGCAAGAAAATTCGCGGCCAGGCTTGCCGATATTACCTTTTGCCCTTATTTCAGTCAAGGGTCTTACCTACCAGTTCCTACTCGGTATCGCTTTCCGATTCCTCACCTAAAAAGATTACCTCCGGCTCTTCTTCAGAGGGGTTCTTATTTAGCCTGTTAAGGCTCCTTTTTCTAATAGATATCAGCCCCTTTGGAACGTGATTCATTAACATACCCTTTATAAGCCATAGAGGTAAAAATCTTCTTGGCCTTACTGACACCTCCATGCTAAGCAGTGTAGAGTTTCCCTCTGCTTTCTCCAAGCTCCAATAGCCTTTCACCTTTGATTTACCATCCATACGCCAAAATTCTAGCCTGCTTAGTGGAACCTCACGATTTGCAAATTCCATGGACTTTGACAAAAGCAAAAGGCCCTTATAGCGCTGCAGAACCACTACCTTCTCTTCATCTCTACTTAAGACCCTACTTTCAATAAGCCTTGGGAACACCCCCTCCAAGTGTTCATAGTCCGTCACGACCTCCCATACGACGCTAGGCTCCGCCTCTATTAATAGGGTGCCCTTAACCCTCAGAGGGTACTCAGTGCCCTTTGACACCTCTGCTTCAACCAATACCTGAAGGGGTTCCTTAGCATCTCCCACACGCTCTAGGCTGAAAACCGCTAAGGCTTGTAGGAAGACGGCAACAAAAACGCTATGTAGTCCGCCGGCTCCTAACATCCTTTTAGAAATGAGGCCCTTGGCTTAAGAATTCACCAAGAGCCCCCCTTTTGCTGTGAAATGTGACGGCTAAAAATCTAAAAACTTAGCTGTGGAATTCAGCTACCAACCTCCGCCGTAGCCTCCTTTTTTCTTAACTACGCTGATCTCGTCCAGGTCAATCACATGGGCGTTTTCAAAGACCCGGCCGGTTATCTCCACATCTTTCTTGGCATACTTGCCGGTGGTTACAACCTTCTCACTCTTCTTGTTCAGCAAGAAGGAGTACAGCTCTCCATCCTCTGTGAGAAGACCATGTTTGCAGCCATAGATCGAGCACGCCGAATTTGCACCCTCTGTCTTTTTGAGTGTGCATCCAACGCAGACAACCTTCCCTTTAATAGTCGTCGCCTCTTCATCGGCAACACTCACGACTGAGGTGGTGGCCAACAACATAAGCCCAGCCGCTAAGCTGAATACTATCAATAACTTACTAATCATGGCCCGTCCCTCCATATAAATTTACCGTAAGAGTTAAATACCTCTTATCTCTATATTTCCAGTATAGAGGGATTTGTTGCAAATTTTCAAGAAGCCACTGCCGCAGCCTCTCTCAGGCCAAATGAGATCTTCCCGTCCTTACCCGTCTTGGCAACTATCTCGGAGCCTTCGGGGAATCGTCCCTCCAGCAGCTCCATCGCCAGGGGATTTTCTATAAGTTGCTGCACGGTCCGCTTGAGTGGCCTTGCACCGTAAACCGGGTCAAAACCCTCCTCCACCAATCTGTCCTTGACGTCCCCACTTATGACAAGCCTAAGATTGTGTTCGGCAAGTCTCTTAAAGAGTGCCTTAAGCTGTATATCTACGATTTCTTTTATCTCTTCTTTCGTCAGGCGGTTGAATATAATTATGTCGTCTATTCTATTCAAGAACTCTGGTCTAAAGACCTCTTTCAGGGCATCTCTTATGCGCCCCCATAGTTCCTCCTCCTTGTCTTTTCCGCCAAGCTCGTGTATCCACTGCGTGCCGATGTTGGACGTCATTACAATAATGACGTTCTTAAAGTCCACCGTCCGCCCATGACCATCGGTGAGTCTGCCGTCATCCAGCACTTGTAGCAGAATATTGAAAACATCCCTGTGGGCCTTCTCAATCTCGTCGAACAGTACCACAGAATATGGCCGGCGCCTTATGGCCTCTGTCAACCTGCCTCCCTCTTCATATCCTACGTAGCCTGGGGGCGCACCAATCAGCCTTGCTACAGAGTGCTGTTCCATGAACTCGGACATGTCAATCCTTACCATGGCATTCTCGTCATCGAACAGGAACTCTGCCAGCGCACGGCACAGCTCTGTCTTTCCTACGCCTGTGGGACCAAGGAATATAAAAGACCCCACTGGTCTATTTGGGTCCTGGAGTCCGGCCCTGGCGCGCCTAACCGCATCAGAAACAGCCCTTACTGCCTTCTCCTGGCCGACTACCCTCTCTTTAAGCAAGTCCTCCATCCTGAGTAGTTTCTGCTTCTCGCCCTCAAGGAGCTTTGAGACAGGAACGCCCGTCCACTTCGACACCACCTCAGCCACATCATCGGCGTCGACCTCTTCCTTCAGCAGGCACTGTTCTTTTTGTATCTCGGCAAGTTTTTCGTGCTTCTTTTTTAGCTCCTCTTCATACTCCCTGATGTGGCCGTAACGTATCTCCGCCACCTTCCCCAGGTCTCCCTGGCGCTGTGCGGTCTGTTCCTCGACACGGGCCTGGTCTATCCTTGCCTTTAGGTCCTGTATCGCCTTTATTACGCCCTTCTCGTTCTCCCACTGAGTCTTGAGTACGTTGAACTCTTCCTTCAGGTCTGCGATCTGTTTCTCTGCGCGCGCCATCCTCTCCTTGGATGCGCGGTCCTTTTCCTTCTTCAGCGCCTCTCGCTCTATCTCCAACTGCATAATCTTGCGCGCAATTTCATCGAGCTCCGTGGGCATACTGTCTATCTCAATCCTCAGCCTTGATGCAGCCTCATCTATAAGGTCTATGGCCTTATCGGGCAGAAAGCGGTCGCTTATGTAACGATGTGATAGGGTGCTGGCGGCTACCAAGGCCGAGTCCTTTATCCTGACACCGTGGTGTACCTCGTAGCGTTCCTTGAGGCCACGAAGGATGGCAATGGTATCCTCCACAGTAGGCTGGCCTACATAAACGGGTTGAAATCGTCGCTCAAGGGCTGCATCCTTCTCACTATGTTTGCGGTACTCGTCCAAGGTCGTGGCACCCACACAACGTAGCTCCCCCCTAGCAAGGGCAGGTTTCAACAGATTTGATGCATCTACCGCTCCTTCTGCCGCCCCTGCACCAACTACCGTATGTAGCTCATCTATGAATAGTATAATAGCACCCTCTGCCTCACCTATCTCCTTAAGAACGGCCTTGAGACGGTCCTCAAATTCTCCCCTGTACTTTGTGCCGGCAATGAGCGCGCCCATGTCAAGTGCCATTACCCGCTTGTTCTTAAGTCCCTCTGGTATGTCGCCGCTTACGATACGCTGCGCCAGACCCTCAACAATGGCGGTCTTACCTACACCCGGCTCACCTATAAGCACGGGATTGTTCTTGGTCCTTCTCGAGAGTACCTGGATAACGCGCCTTATCTCATCGTCTCTGCCAATGACGGGGTCGAGCTTGCCCTGTCTGGCTAATTGCACTAGATCTCGGCTGTAGCGTTCAAGCGCCTTGTATTTATCCTCGGGGTTGGGGTCTGTAACCCTATGGGAGCCGCGAAATGCCTGGAGGGCCTGCAGTAACTCGCCTTTTTTTACACCAGCATCTGTCAGGATGCGGCCCGCAACGCTCTCTTTCTTATCTGCCATGGCCAGGAGGATGTGTTCCGTGCTCAGGTATTCGTCCTTAAAAAACCTTTGGGCCGCCTCCCATGAGGCGCTCAGCACCTCGTTAAGCTCGGGGCTTATGTACACCTGGCCAAAGGCTGCCGGGCCGCCTACCTGCGGAAGCTTCTCGATTGTCTCCTGGCACTGAGAGTATATAAAATCTTTGTTTACACCTAACTTATCGAGGATTGGACCCACTATACCCTGCTCTTGCTTAATCAGGGCTGAGAGGAGATGGACGGATTCTATCTGCTGCTGGCCCTTTGACCGGGCAAGCTCCTGGGCGTCTTGGATGGCCTCCTGGGCCTTTATTGTGAGTTTGTCGAGTCTCACACTTCTTCACCCACCCCAAATAAAAAAAGTCGGGACTGAGCCCGACTTGAGTACGATAAAGCCAAAATTGTGCGGCTAGTCCTTTACGTCGTAGTCAGCGTCAATGACCTCTTCGCCCTTTCCCTTTTCTTCTTTCTTAGCACCTGCTGGGCCTGCACCTGGGCCTTCTCCACGCTTTGCAGTGGATTCGTACACGGCCTGGGCCAGCTTGTGGGAGGCCTGGGTAAGCTCATCAATGGCCTTCTTTATCTCTTCGGCATTATTACTGTCCTTCAATGACTTGAGTCTGTCCAGTGCCCTGGTAACCGCGTCTCTGTCAGCCTGACTTACTTTATCTCCGTGCTCCTTTAGGGTCTTTTCCGTTGCGTATAGTAGTTGATCGGCCTGGTTTCTTGCATCCACCAGCTCTTTCGCCTTTTTATCCTCTTCGGCGAACTTCTCAGCATCTTTCTGCATCTTCTCCACCTCTTCTTCTGAGAGGCCAGAAGAGGATTTTATAATGATAGACTGCCCCTTGCCGGTACCAAGGTCTTTTGCATTGACGTTTAGGATGCCGTTAGCATCTATGTCAAAAGAGACCTCTATCTGAGGGACACCTCTAGGTGCGGGAGGAATGCCGGCAAGCTGGAAACGACCAAGGGTGCGGTTATCCCTGGCCATGGACCGTTCTCCCTGTAGGACGTGGATGTCAACGGCCGTCTGGCTGTCAGCCGCCGTGGAAAATATCTCCTTTTTGCCGGTAGGTATGGTGGTGTTTCTCTGTATTAGTGTGGTCTTTACACCACCCAGGGTCTCTATGCCCAGTGAGAGGGGGGTAACGTCTAATAGAAGCACGTCGCGGACCTCTCCAGAAAGTACGGCACCCTGGATGGCTGCCCCAACGGCTACCACTTCGTCTGGATTTACCCCCTTGCATGGCTCTTTATTAAATATCTCTTGTACCAGTTGCCGTACCCTAGGCGTCCTGGTCTGTCCGCCTACCAGGACGACCTCATCTACGTCATTGGGAGAGAGTTTTGCATCGGCAAGGGCATTCTCACACGGCCCCTTACATCTCTGTATCAGGTGTTCAACCAGTTGCTCAAATTTTGCCCGTGTAATGCTGGTTGTAAGGTGCTTCGGCCCTGTCTGGTCTGCGGTGATAAAGGGGAGATTTATATCCGCGTTCATGGAGTTCGACAACTCGCATTTTGCCTTCTCTGCGGCCTCTTTGAGGCGCTGGTGGGCCATGGGGTCCTTTCTAAGGTCTATACCATGCTCTTTCTGGAATCCGTCCGCTATGTGATTCATAATAACCTCATCAAGGTCATCTCCTCCCAGGTGAGTATCGCCGTTGGTAGACAGTACCTGAAACACACCCTCACCTACTTCCAAGATGGATATGTCAAACGTGCCTCCACCAAGGTCGAACACCGCTAGCTTGCCCGATTTTTTCTTTTCAAGCCCGTAGGCAAGGCAGGAAGCGGTTGGCTCATTGATTATTCTTACGACGTCTAACCCAGCGATTGTACCGGCGTCTTTGGTGGCCTGGCGCTGGCTGTCATTAAAATATGCAGGTGTGGTGATAACGGCTTTTTTGATAGGGTGGCCAAGATATTCCTCCGCTGTCTTCTTCAGGTCCTGAAGGACCATAGCCGATATCTCAGGTGGGGTATAGGCCTTGCCCTTTATTTCTACCTTTACAGGTTCTTCTGGTGCGCCTACTATCTTGAATGGAACAAGCTTTTCTTCTTCGGAGACCTCGCTGTGCCTCCTGCCCATAAAACGCTTTATGGAGTAGATGGTGTTCTTTGGGTTTATAATTGATTGTCGCTTGGCTAATTGACCCACCAAGCGCTCGCCCTTGTCGGTAAATGCCACACTCGAAGGAGTGAGCCTGCTGCCCTGGGAATTGATGATTACCGTAGGTTGGTCACCTTCCATCACCGATACAACGGAATTAGTGGTGCCCAAATCTATGCCAATTATCCTCTCCCTCTCAGCCATTACGGTGCTCTCCTTTTACAACTCAGCATAAAGATACCTAACATAAAATATTAAAACGGCTTAACAAGCGCAGAAACCTTCGGTCAAATTTATTATAACATGAGTGCCTGCTTTTTCAAGTTCTCGAAATGTTATGGATGTGGTTGAGTCTATACCCCTATTACGTCCTTCGTTTCATAGAGTCCCGGTGGCTTATTAACGACAAATTTTGCAGCCTTGACAGCCCCCATGGCAAAGGTGTCACGGCTGTGGGCACTGTGGACTAGTTCAATGGTCTCTCCAAGGTTTCCGAAAATAACCTTGTGGTCTCCCACCGTATCCCCAACCCGCAAGGCATGGATACCTATCTCTCCACCAGGGCGTTCACCGATTTGACCTTCACGTCCGTAGACAGCAACGTCCTCTAGCTTCTTATCCGTTGCCTTACAAATCTCCTTAGCAACCTTAAGGGCCGTGCCACTTGGGGCATCCTTCTTAAATCTGTGATGGACCTCCATAATCTCAATATCGTAATCATCTCCCAATGCCTTCGCTACCTGGGCGGCGAGCTGAAAGAGGAGATTTACGCCGAGGCTCATATTTGGGGAGATAAGGCACGGTACATGGCGGGCGGCTTCTTTAACCTTAGAGAGCTGCTCCGGGCTGTGGCCTGTAGTACCAATCACGAGGGCTATACCTGCAGAGGCGCAATGGGTCACCTTCTCTACGCTGGAGTCCGGTCCGGAAAAGTCAATTAGGACATCAGCCTTACCATCAAGTGCCTGTGCTACCTTTATACCACATTCGTTCTCTCCCAGGGTAGAGCCGATGTCTTGCCCCAGGAGCGGATGACCTTCCCTTTCGAGTGCAGCTACAAGCTGAAGCTCCTTGTCCCCGCATACGTGTGCCACCACCCTAGAGCCCATCCGACCGCAGGCCCCATTAACTGCCACCTTAATCATACCTTTCGCTCAGCCTTCCATTTCCTGTACTTCTTGCTGGCACTTTGCAGAAACTCCAGCTCATTTTTAGTAAGATTTTCTATGCCTGCGCGGGCTACCTTCTCCAGGATCATATCCACCTTTCTGCGTACCTCCACACTCTCCCTTATCTCCCTCTCTCTTTGCTTGGCCTGCCAGACGGCGACCATGTCCCAGAGTCTTGGCTCGTATCTGACAAATAAGAACCCGTAAAGTAGCCCTCCGAGATGGGCGTAGTATGCTATGTTTCCTCCACTAGGCAAGAGACAGTTTAGTGCCGTTATACCTGCAAATATCATAACCAGGTGCCTGGCTTTTATGGGAAAAATGAATAATATTATAGTGGCCTCAGGAAAGAACATGGCAAAGGCAACTTCTACTGCAAAGATGGCGCCTGATGCGCCCAATATGGGGCTGTTAGAACCAAGTACTGTGCTTAACAAGGCGGAAAACACACCGGCCGTGAAGTACAGGGTGAGGAACCTCTTTGTGCCCATAGTCCTTTCTACATCGGCACCGAACATCCACAGGGCAAACATATTAATGATAAGATGCCAGGGGTCGTATATGCTGTGAAGGAAGGTATAGCTGAAGAGCTGCCAAAGCCAGAGGTTACCAAAGGTATCGGGTGGGTAGAACCAGAATAGCTTAGTGAATGGGTCCGGATATCCTAGCCCCATCCCTTCAACGGGCTTACCTCCGCTCCACTGGGTGCTTATCGAAAAGAACAGGAGCTGGAGAATGAATATTCCCACGTTGACAGAGATGAGTATTTTTATGGCCCTTGTCCACTTGCTTCCAAAGGACATGCCAAACTCTGGTGTATACCACTGATTCATGCGTTGGCCTTCTTATTCTTTATAGCTCTTATAGTGCAATCCCGTTGGTGATAAGTAGTTAATACTATACTCTTTTCGGCATAAAAGTCAAGATACAGAAGGGCATTGATATGCCCGTAAGTTGGTCTATAATATTTATCTTAAGTCCTGAGAATATAGGGGATAATGATATGAGAAGGGAAGAGGCATGGGATCTACTAACCAGCCATATTCGGCAGGAAAATCTGCGCAAGCATTGTCTGGCAACAGAGGTCATAATGCGTAGCCTGGCTAGAAAACTGGGCCGAGACAAGGGTAGCCGGGGCGTTGCAGGATTGCTCCATGACCTTGATTTTGAATCAAGTAATGGGAGCAAGTTTCCACAGTTAATGGCATTATGACAAAACGACTTAGGACCA
>JBHICS010000017.1:0-9125 GCA_046759685.1 Candidatus Brocadiales bacterium
ATTTAATAGGGGAATAGTCATGAAGCTAAGGCTCTTGTTTGTCCCGTTTTTACTTCTTGGTTTTTTCTTTCTTTTTAACCTGTCTTGTGCTAAATATGCGCCAAAAGAGGCGGTTGTAGCACCACCCCCTCCAGCAGCGGACGGAAAGGCCCTCTGGAGTTACATTACGAAGGATTCTCCCTACACGGGGTATAAGTTCTGGCCGGGCAAGACGCCACTGTATAAGGGCACCGTCCCGCACGGAGCCTTGTTAAACCTTTATGTAACTGAAAACGCTCACGCGGCCGCAGTGAGTAAGGCCGGAGTCATGCCCGACGGTTCCATCCTGGTCAAGGAGAACTACAAGCCAGACAAGACCCTTGCCTCCGTCACTGTGATGTACAAGGTGGCTGGCTACAACCCGGAGGCCAACGACTGGTTCTGGGCCAAATACTCTCCGGCAGGAGATATAATGGCGGAGGGCAAGGTCCCCATGTGCATCGCTTGCCATGGCGGCAGAAAAGCAAACGATTACCTAATGACGCAGTAATAAAATAACATCAGAGGACGCCCGCCGGTCTCTCATCCAAACAGCCGCGGGCGTCCTGCCGAGCAAAACTTCAAAAAAGGGAGGAACCATGATTGGCCGGTTGCTGTTTGTGCTGCCTCTTCTTCTTTATTCTGGTCTTTTTATCCCTTCTCTATGCCTGGCACAAGGGGGTGAAGAAAAGGCCCCTGCCACCGCAGCACAAGCACCGCCTCCAACCCCAGAAGAAAAGAAGGAAATACAACAAATCACACTCGAAGAATTAAGGGGCCTGCTTTCCTATACCTACAGAGACAAAGTAGTCTTGTTGAGTTTTTGGTCTCCTTATTGTGGAGAATGCCTGGAGCTGTTGCCATTATTTTCAGAGTTATACGGAAAATACCGCGACCAGGGGTTTGTGGTAATAGGTATTTCCCTTGTCGGATATCCAGAAAAGGTTTGGCTCACTGTTAACAGGGTGCGCGTAGACTTTCCTGTATTCATGGGAAATGCAGACGTTTTTAATGCCTACGAGATACATACCCTGCCTGCTGTTATCTTTATTAGAAAGGACGGAAAGGAAGAAGAAAAAGCAGAGGGCCATGAGGCAAACAGGACGGCATTTGACAGAGAGGTTGTGAGATTGTTGGAAGGTCGCCCAAAGGGCATGGACTGGTTCAAGTGGCTACTGCGTGAAGGCGAGTAACCAAAAAACCACAACAACTTACGCCCCCTTTTAACCAACAACGAACCACAAACACCCTGCCTGGCACCCCGCCCTTCATTTGAAAAGTTAGCCAGGGCCTCCACCTTGCACAAAATACTAAGACCGGTTACCATCCAATCTGAACCGCCCAAAAATTCATATTGCCTATAAGGCAATTGTGCTATATTATTGTTCCAAAGACATGACTTACTTGGAGCAGCCAATACGGTCCCTTTTCACCCTGGCCATAATCGTTTTCAGCACCCCTCTACTGGCCTCCACGGAGGTCTTTTTCTCACCGGCAAGTGACACAAAAGGACGTCTCGTTACCGCCATACAGTCAGCTAAAAGTTCCCTGGACATAGCCTCATTCCAATTCACATCGGTAGATATCGCCGAGGCGCTTCTCGAGGCGAAAGGCCGGGGCGTAAACATCCGGCTTGTTGCAGACGAAAAGGAATCCCAAGCGGAGTCATCAGTGGTTCCCCATCTAGAGGAAGAAGGACTAGATGTGAAATACATAAAGGGCCGTTTCGGCGGAAAAATGCACCACAGCTTTGCCATCTTCGACTCAAAGGCCGTTTTCACCGGTACCTACAATCTGACAGAGTATTCAGACAAATTCAACTTTGAAAATGCCATCTTCACTGATCAGCCACAACTATTGGCCAAGTATCAAGCAAAGTTCAACGAACTATATGGAGAGCCACTTGCACCAAAACTTGTTCCGGCAAAGGAAGCGACAATAGCAGAGAAAGAGCCCGAACGTTTTATAGGGCTATCACCCTCTCATCTCGGTAAACTCTTGGGAAAGGATTCTATGCTACCCGAGTCAGACAAAAGAATACTGTGGAGCCATTGCAAAAACTATTACGTCCGCGGTGAAGGAGAAATAGTTTCTAGTTCTATTGACCCGCTAAAAGGCCCGACGGCGGTTATCAGAGACAAACTGGGAACCGAGATAGAGTTACTTTTGTATGCAGACGAGGCAGATAAAATATCTAAGACCTCGGGCGGCGAGGTAGTAAGTTATACAGGCAGACTACTGGCGCGGCCCGGAGCCTCGCACAATTACTTTAAGCTTGACAGGGGCATCCTTAAATAGGGGAGGGGAAAGGCATGTCCAGACAAAACCCTATACCTGCATTATTAATAACGTCTCTTCTTTGGCTAGGCCCGCTTTTAGCGCAAGTGGGTGAAACCGTAGCCCAGGAAGATTTTAAGCATCTCTTAACACATGCTGCTGAGTTTATGAAGCAAGGCAAGTATGATGATGCACTTGTCGCCTTCGACAGGGCCCTGGACATTAAACCTGACGATTATAAGACATGGTCCCTTAAGGCCCAGCTGCTTGACGAACTGAGGCGTTACAAAGAGGCCGTAGAGGCATATGACAGGGCCACAGGCATAAATCCACTCTTCTACGAGGCGTGGGTTAACAAGGGCCTGGCGCTCGTGCGGATTCAGGAAAACCACGAGGAGCAGGTAGAGGCAGCTATCAGGGCCTATGACAAGGCGATAGAGATCAGGCCCCGCTCTTACGAGGCATATCTCAACAAGGGCAACGCCCTCACCAGGTTGCGGAGGTACGAAGAGGCACTCAAGACGTATGACAAGGCAATCGAGGTAGACCCAAAACACCACGCAGCCTACACAGACAAGGGCCTTCTACTAGGCGACCTGGGCAGAAACCAGGAAGCTATAGACACACTGGAGAGGGCAATCTGGATTAAGCCCGATTCGTACTTCACCTGGACCAACATCGGCATGGCACTCTTCCGAATGGGCCAGTACGAAGAGGCCATCAAGGCCTTTACAACCGCCTCTGATATAAACCCGAGAGACTACGGCCCACTGACCAACAAGGGCCTAGCGCTGGTACGGCTGGGCCGCTACGAGGATGCCCTAAAAACATATGACAAGGCCCTCGAGTTGGAACCAACCTCATATGAGACCTGGTACAACAAGGGCTTCCTGGCCATTGAACTGAATAGGTATGAAGAGGCCCGTAAGGCATTTGAAAAGGCCGTAGAAATTCGACCTGATTACTTAAAGGCATGGGAGAGCAAAGGCGATGTGCTAATACGCATGGGCAAAGAAAAAGAGGCCAGAGAGTCATATCAGAAGGCCGCCGAAATTAAGCCCGATACCCCCGAGTCCTGGGTCAGCCAGGGCAGCGCCCTGACACACCTCGATAGGGACGAAGAGGCCGTTAAGGCCTTCAATAAGGCCGCCACTATGGCACCAAACATATTTGAGGCATGGCTTGGCAAGGCAAGTGCATTAATAAAACTTAACAGGTATCAAGAGTCCCTCAGCGCCTTTAACCGGGCCGCACAACTTAAGCCAAACTCCTACGAGGTCTGGTACAACACCGCTACCGTGTATATGCGCCTTACCAGATACGAACGGGCACTTAAGGCATTTGACAGGGCCCTCCAGATAAACCCTGCCTCAAGAGACGCATGGTACAATAAGGCGCTGATACTTGGTGAAACCATGGGACAGCCAAAAGAGGCAATAAAGGCCGTCCAAAAGGCCATCGCCCTGGAAACCACTGAAGAAACCCGGTCGGCCGAGTTATGGGACTACCAAGGCCTTATACTCAGCGACATGAAACGTTACGACCAGGCCGTTCAGGCCTTCCAGAAGGCCCTTGAGATTGACCCGAACTTCTATCCCGCCTGGCAAAACATGGGTATGACGCTAGACCAGATGGGGAAGACCAGGGAGGCCATCGATGCCTATAAAAAATCCCTGAGGATAAATCCAAACTTTGACATCGCATGGTACAACATGGCATCGGCCCAGGCCGCACTCAAAGACAAGCGCGGTGCACTTGAGTCACTGAGACATGCAATAGACATAAACCCGCGGATGCGTGACTGGGCAAAGACTAATCCAGACCTCCAGCCATTTCTTAATGACCCGGATTTTGCAACAATCTTGGGGCGGTAATGTTTTTGTAGGGACAGCCCTTGCGGCTGTCCGTTGAGATGGTTCGGACAGGGACAAGCCCCTGAGTAAGTCAGGGGCAAGCCCTGTCCCTACAAGGTAGCCGAGGGTGTCGCAGGATCGTGCCGAAGGCAGATTCGCCTCCGGCGAACTTCAGCCCTGCGAAGAAAAGTAATCTTTTGTGTAGTGTGCCAGTCACGCCGTAGGCGAATCTGCCCCTGACATGACTTGTCTGGCACGTTTGATTGGAAATAACATGGATGTCCACATAAAGGAGTTCTCCATCATCTTTCTTGTCCTCATCATAGGAATTTGGGTATATATTCTATCGAAGAGAGATTAGACAAATACAAATATTTTCTGCAAAATAAAACGCTTAAAACTATACACTATATTTGTAAAGGTGGTTTTGCACCCGACTAGCACGTTAGCGTGCGACACAAGGTCGCACGCTACGTCTCCTCTTACTCACGTGTGTTGCGAAGAGCGGGCGCCACAAGACTACATAACAATATGTCATTCTGATCCGCCTGAGGCGGACTCGCCTCCGCCTCAGGCGGATGGGCGAGCCCTCAGAATGACAACTGTACAGCCTTTCAGAGGTATCGATAAATAAACTAACAGTTCTAACGACAAGACCTTTGTAATGGATATATATAACGACAGTCTCATCAAGGTGACTAACCTCAGGAAGTATTTTCCCGTTCATACAGAAAAACCCTTCCGCAGACACACCCGATATGTGAAGGCCGTTGACGGCATCACCTTTGATCTGGCCCAGGCTAAAACCCTTGGGCTGGTTGGTGAGAGCGGGTGCGGCAAGACCACCACAGGCAGGACCCTGCTCAGGCTCGAGGAGCCCAGTGGCGGCAGCTTTATGTTTAGTGGAGAATCCGTATTCAACCTGAAGAAAGAGGAGATGCGGAGGCTGAGGCGCAGGATGCAGATAATCTTTCAGGACCCCTTCAGCTCACTTAATCCGAGGCAGGCAGTGGGCAGCATAATCGGCGAGGCCATGAAGATACACCATCTTGGAAGCCGCAGGGAGAGGAGGGAGATGACAGAGTGGGTCCTTGGCAAGGTTGGCCTGCTACCCTCTGACGTCAACCGCTACCCACACGAGTTTAGCGGTGGCGGCAGGCAGAGGATTGCCATCGCCCGTGCAATCGTTCTCAGACCCAACTTTATTGTGTGCGATGAGCCCGTGTCTGCCCTTGATGTCTCCATACAGGCACAGATAATAAACCTTTTAGAGGAACTGCAAGATGAGTTTCGGCTCTCGTATCTGTTCATTGCACATGACCTTCATGTAGTAAGGCACATCAGCCACGAAGTGGCGGTGATGTATCTGGGCAAGATAGTAGAGAGGGCCCGTACTGACGAGCTCTTCGGGGAACCACTGCACCCGTACACCAGGGCCCTGCTTGCCGCCGTTCCCCAAACCGAGCCCGGCGGCAATAATAGCAGAAAGGTCCTTGGCGGCGACATACCGTCTGCACTCAACCCGCCCAAGGGGTGTCCATTCCATACTAGGTGCCCTGAGAAGATTAGCGACTGTGAGAGGGTGGTGCCTGAGCTTAGAGAGGTTTCAGGAGGGCATTTGGTGAGCTGTATCCGGGTCTAAGGGGGCGGACAGACCTTGTGGCTGTCCGTATCTGGGTATTCTACTCTTGGCAACGTAGGGTGGTGAAACGCATCAAAAACGGTGCATCGAGACGCACCTTACTGCGATAAAATGCGGTTTTTTGGTATAGTGTGGCAGAAACAAAACCTTTTTAAGATTGGTAGCGGCGACAGGACTCGAACCTGTGACCCGCGGCTTATGAGTCCGCTGCTCTACCGACTGAGCTACGCCGCCACCTAAAGGTATGTTATCTAAAGACCTTTGTCTTTTCAAGGGATTCTTGCAGGATGAACGGCCCTTATGCCTATGTCCTTGCGGTAGTAAGCCCCATTAAAGTTTATCTTTGCTACCGCTTCATAGGCCTTTCTCTGCGCCTCACGAGTATCCTCACCTATGGCGGTAACTCCCAACACCCTTCCCCCGTCGGTTACAATGTTGCCCTGTCTTTTTGCTGTGCCTGCATGGAAGACGACGACGTCATCCGACTCTGACAGGGAATCTAGCCCATTTATTACCTCTCCCTTCTCATATTTATCGGGGTAGCCACCCGATGCCATTACCACACAGATGGCCGGCCTGGGGTCCCACTCGAAATCAACTGCCTCTACCTTTCCCTTTGCCACGGCAAGGAGCATCGGCAACAGGTCTCCTTTAAGACGCATGAGCAGGGGCTGTGTCTCAGGGTCGCCGAACCTCACGTTATATTCCAACACCTTAGGGCCGACGGCGGTCAGCATCAACCCCACATAGAGTATGCCCTTATACGGTCTACCCTCCTTATTCATGGCGTGGATGGTGGGAATAATCACGTCCTTCTCTATCATGTAATAAAGCTCCTCTGTAACTACCGGCACAGGTGAGTACGCACCCATCCCTCCGGTGTTTGGACCCTTGTCACCGTCGTATAGGGCCTTATGGTCTTGGGCAGCCTCCAGGGGCACTATAGTGCTACCATCGGTGAAGGCCAGGATGGAGACCTCTTCTCCCTCCATGAATTCCTCTACCACTATCTTCCCGCCGGCCTCACCAAAGATTTTTCCTTTAATGATACGTTCGGCTGCATCTAAGGCCTCTTCCTGGGTCTTACAGACTATTGAGCCCTTGCCACCTGCCAGACCATCTGCCTTTACCACAGGGGGTCGGCTTAGTGAACTGATGTATCTTTTTGCATGATCGAGGCTGTTAAAGCTCCTGAACTCTGCAGTAGGGATGCCGTATTTCCTCATCAAGGTCTTTGAGAATACCTTGCTGCCCTCCAGGGCAGCGGCCTTCCTCGTAGGCCCAAAAATTCTAAGGCCTTTTGACTGAAACCTGTCAACAATTCCCACTACCAGTGGTTTTTCAGGCCCAACGACCGTAAGGTCTATCCTTTCCTTCAATGCGAAGTTGCACAGCGTCTCTACATCCCCGACGTCTATGTCTATGCAGTCGGCCAGCTGGGCTATACCTGCATTACCGGGTGCGCAGTAGAGTTTATCCAACCTGGGAGACTGAGCAATCTTCCAGGCAAGGGCATGCTCCCTACCCCCGCTTCCTATGATTAGAACCTTCATATTAACACCGAATTCTTGTAGCGCTTTTTGTCTGTACTGGAGGTCAAAACGTATTCTATCCGTTTGGGCCATAATGGTAAAGTGTATTTACCCTAAACCCCCTCCTCTGGCAGCAACATACATCTTATTTACGCTCAAGCCTTCAAGGTCTTTTCCTTTGACAAAGGACTCTAGCGTTCCATATAATGTTTTCCGTTGCCGGTTTTCAAGGGGTGGTCGGGTGTTAGGCGCATATAACAAATAGTCTTGATAGGTTTTCAATGCATACGCCCTTCCCGGGGACACCCTCTTTTATCTTCCAAGGTAGGCCCTGTTCCCATTTTTTTTATATATATTATTGTAGTAACAGTGGGGCTTGCTACAGGTATCCCACTGATGCTACTCTGGAAGAAGCCCGCAGACGTCGAGGGCCTATGCCGGGTAGAAGTCACTGAAAACAACTGGAGGTACATAGTTATCCACCACAGCGCCACCCATGAGGGCTCTGCCAGGGCCTTTGACCACTATCACAAGAATAAAAGGGGGTGGAATAACGGCCTGGGTTATCACTTCGTCATCGGTAATGGGACACAATCAGGAGACGGAGAGATTGAGGTTGGCGAACGGTGGAGGAGGCAGCTCCACGGGGCCCATGCCGGTGATACATATTTCAATCATCTGGGTATCGGCATATGCCTTGTTGGTAACTTCGAAGAGGACAGACGGCCCACCAAGAGGCAATTCGAGTCCCTGGTGAGAATTATCCGCTACCTATCCAACCGATACGACATACCGCCTTCAAGAATAATAATGCACAAAGAGGTTATTGAGAACCACACGGCTTGTCCAGGAAAAAACTTTCCATATGATGAATTAAGGCATAATCTAAAGGATTTGGCCTCAAAGGATGCAACTAGTACGCACACTTAAGGTTATAGCCTATCTATCATGAGATATAGAGAGCTCCATCCCTGGAATGTAAGCTATAAGGACGCGGTCTCACTACAGGAGGAGCTGAGGGGCCAGCTTATAATAAGGAGTCTGTCAGAACAGCCTCGACTTGTCGCCGGGGCAGATGTGTCTTATAGTAAGCTCACGGCGAGAGTCTACGCTGGTGTCGTTATAATGGATTTCGGTAGCATGAGCATTGTAGAGGAGGCCTCTGCCACGGCAGAGGCGAACTTTCCCTACATACCGGGCCTTCTTAGCTTCAGGGAGGCTCCAGTACTTCTTAAGGCATTTTCAAGGTTAGATAGGGTGCCAGACGTCGTACTCTTCGACGGTCAGGGCATTGCCCATCCAAGGGGTGTAGGGCTTGCATCCCATATGGGCCTAATTCTCGGTAAACCTTCCATAGGATGCGCTAAGAAATTGCTGATTGGGGAACACAAACCAGTGGGGGACAAGCCAGGTGACTTTTCGTACATCCTTTACAAGAGGAGGCGTATAGGTGCGGTACTCAGGACTAGGGGAGGTGTGAAACCCGTCTTCGTCTCTCCAGGCCACAAGACAGACATCGCTTCATCTATAAGGATAGTCCTTAACAGCTGCAGGAGGTACAGGCTCCCTGAGCCCATTAGAAAGGCCCATAACCTGGTTACCATTCTCAGGGTAAGTGATGAAGCAGAGATAAAGGGTATCAGACACAAAAACCGTTTTACTGCCAACACCATGGGTTAGCGGAACAACCTTGAGTACAGCACTCAACATAATAATGGTCTGTTTTATCGTTATAAGCACTACTGCTTCTTACGCCAGTGAGAATCCCAGGGTGGTACGCTTGGTTGCAGTGGGGGAAGTTAA
>JBHICS010000018.1:0-9060 GCA_046759685.1 Candidatus Brocadiales bacterium
CGTTAATCCTTCCCTTCTTTATATAGGCCAGACCTAAATTGTTATAAAATGTAAGACTCCTGTTATTGCGGTCATCTTTATAGGGTTCTAATAACCCTATAACTTCATCGGGATTTTTATTAGCATTGATCTTGCTTGCTTTTTTTCCTAATTCTTCATGGTCAACTGTAGGTGCTCTTTCCTGAGCATAAACAACCTCACCGTCTAACATATTCAATTTCAATAAGGGTTTAAGAGGGGTCCATATCGAAAATAATCTATTTTCTTTTCTTCCTTTACGAAAGAAAGAGTCATGGGTTTTTTGGACAAAATCTATTCCCACTACTGTTGCTAACAGAAGAAATCCGGCAAGAGTCAAAATATAATTATTTGGTTTCATGTGTGTTTACTATATCTTAACCATTTAGACTTTTTACAGTTTCTTATGCAATCACTCTCTCTGATTGAGGGTAGGCGCGGGAAGCTAAAAATCCAACATTCTAAGGCTTTGAACAAAAATCCATGATGTAAGGATAGTTCCCTTCCATTCCACTGTCAATATATATAATGAAAGAAGTACCGTATTTTGAAAAATGGCGTAGATACAACAAAGGTGGATTTTAGAACTTACTATAAACTTCAAGTGGGCAAAAAGCGGGCAGAAGAGGTCCAAAACCATACAAATTGGTATTAAGTGAGATAAATTAAATTTTGACGTAAGGAAAGGCGTGATAACGCATTAGATTACCACGCCTTCACTTGACAAACTACATCTATTCGGCTCCGGAGGCCAGCGCTATATTCAACTGAGCTATAGGGGCGTCTTGGTAAAGGCCGCCGGAAAATATCGGTTTTATAGATACTAGGCAGTTATCTTGAGGGCCTTTTGGCCCTAGTAGCAGCCTTCTTTTTGGAGGCCTTCTTCGCGACCTGTGCCGGTATCAGTTTTGGGGCGCATAGGACACTCCTGCTGGTTGCGACGCGCCCACAGTTCGTACAGCTATACTTCACGGATACAAGCTTTGGTTTACATATGTGCCTTGGGTCACTGCTGACCTGGCCGCAGTAGCTGCACATTGAAACCCTTGTGGCAGGTACAGGATTACACAGATGCCCCTTGCGCGTAGTAACAACACCGCAGGTCTTACAGGTATACATCTTAATAGCAGCCTTAGCCATAGCCGTTTCCTCCCTTTTGGTTTATTGACAAAAATTGCTAGACTTAAAGCTGAACACATTTACACGTTTATAAATAAAATCTATCACCATAAGCCGACATTCTCAAGGAGATTTTGCTCTAATAATAATTTGGCGCCGACGGTAACTGAAAAGCCAACTGCTCCCCGCGCGGAAAAGGCGTTGACCTTTATGACAATTTGTGATACCTTTGCTACATTAAGCACCGTCTAACGCAAGAAAAAGGTATGGAGCTTACCAGACGTTCCTTCCTAAAGCTGAGTGCTACCGGGGCCTTACTTACAGGCTTTGGCTTTAATGTGACTCCAGCGCTTGCCCAGGCCCGCCAGTTAAAAATTAGCCGCACTACAGAAACCAGAAGTACCTGCCCCTACTGTTCCGTAAGTTGTGGTGTGATAATACACACCTTGGGAGATAAAGCAGCTAATGTTAAACCCACGGTGGTGCACGTGGAAGGTGACCCAGACCACCCCATAAACGGCGGCACACTCTGTCCGAAGGGCGCTTCCCTAAGGGAATACGTAGTGAACGACCGCCGCCTGACCAGACCTCTGTACAGGGCGCCGGGTGCCTCGCATTGGGACGAGGTGTCCTGGGATTTCGTCATAGATGAGATAGCTCGCCACATAAAAGAAACACGCGACAGGACTTTCGTGCACAAGGACCCTCAGGGCAGGACCGTAAACCGCACAGAGGGCGTTGCCATGATAGGTGGATGCACCGACACCAGCGAGATGAATTTCCTCATGGTAAAGACCTCCAGGGCCCTTGGCATAGTCTATCTTGACCAGCAAGCCCGCCTCTGACACGGTCCAACGGTCGCCAGTCTGGCGCCAACCTTTGGCCGTGGATCAATGACAAACGGGTGGACAGATATTGGCAATACAGACGTCGCCCTGGCCATGGGCGGTAACCCTGCAGAAAACCACCCCTGCGGCTTCAAATGGGTGATGGAAGCGAAGAGGAAAAGAGGCGCAAGGCTGGTATGTGTGGACCCAAGATTCAATAGGACGGCGGCCGTCGCTGACCACTTTGTCCAGATACGTGCTGGCACCGACATAGCCTTCCTGGGCGGCCTTATAAACTACGCCCTCAGCAACGGCTTGTACCATGTAGAATACCTAAGACTCTTCACCAATGCCCCGTTCCTGGTAAAGGAAAATTTCTCCTTCAAAGACGGTCTCTTCTCAGGCTTTGACCCATCTGAAGGTACCTATGACAAATCTAGTTGGCAGTACCAGCAGAATGAAAACGGGTATGCGTTGCAGGACCCCTTACTCAGTGACCCGAACTGCGTATTTCAACTCCTTAAAAAGCATTATGCCCGCTATACGCCTGCCGTTGTCTCGGAGATTACAGGGGCCTCAGTAGAGGATTTTGTAAAGGCTGCAGAGATTATTTGCTCCACGGGCAAGCCAGAAAAGGCAGGTACCATTATGTATGCACTAGGCTGGACACACCACAGCTTTGCCGTGCAGATAATCCGCACTGCGGCCATGCTTCAGATGCTCCTGGGAAATATCGGCAGGCCGGGCGGTGGACTCAACGCCCTCAGGGGCCACTCAAATATACAGGGAGGCACAGACCACGGCGTCGCTTATGACAAACTCCCCGGTTATATGAAACACCCGACCGCAGACCAAGAAGACCTCAAACAGTATTTGAAAGAAAATACACCCAGACCCCTTTCCGCCACGTCTATCAATTACTGGAGTAATTACCCGGTCTTCTTTACCAGTTTCATGAAAACAATGTACGGTGATCACGCCACTAGTGAGAACGATTTCGCATACCACTACCTGCCCAAGACACATGGCAATTATAGCTGGGTATACCTCTTCGACGACATGTATCAAGGCAAGCTCGAAGGGATGCTCACCTTTGGCATGAACCCTGTAGCTAACGGCCCGAACTCCAATAAGATGATCTCTGCACTATCCAAACTAAGGTGGCTTGTGGTGGCGGACTGTTTTGAGACTGAGACTGCCCAGTTTTGGAGGGCCCCGGGGGTTGATCCTGGCGAGGTGGATACGGAGGTATTTCTACTGCCGGCGGGTATCTTCGCAGAAAAAGACGGTTCCTTCACCAACTCGGCACGCTGGGCTCAGTGGAAGTGGAAGGCAATTGACCCGCCTGGAGAGGCTAAGGCAGACCAGGAGATACTGGGAAGGATCTTCCTGAAGTTGAAAGAACTGTATAAGGAGGGTACTGGTGCATTTCCCGAACCCATACTCCGCTTGAGCTGGCCATATTCTAGACCCCAAGACCCGCCCATGGAGGAGATAGCAAAGGAGATTAATGGCCGTGCAATAAAAGATGTGGTCGACAAGGATGGTAAGGTAGTTGCTAAGGCGGGTGAACAGTTGTCCACTTTTGCGCATCTTAGGGACGACGGCTCGACCGCATGCGGCAACTGGATCTATTGCGGGAGCTTTACGGAGGAAGGCAATTTAATGGCGAGAAGGGGCGTTAGTGACCCATCTGGGCTTGGCATGTATCACGAGTGGACGTGGAACTGGCCACTAAACCGTCGAATACTGTATAACCGCGCCTCATGTGACTCAGATGGCAGGCCGTGGGACCCCACCAGGGCGGCCATGCGGTGGGATGGAACAAGATGGGTAGGTGACACTCCAGATTATAAGGTTGATAGTCCGCCAAATGCCGGGATCGGTGCCTTCATCATGCTTCCAGAGGGCGTGGGCAAGCTCTATGCAATGGACTTTGTAGAAGGCCCCTTCCCGGAACACTACGAGCCTGTGGAATCACCCGTCAAGAACCTGCTCCATCCGGAAGTCAGCTCAAACCCGCTTGTGAAACGATTCGGGTCCGATAAGGATAGGTATGCAAACCCGGAGGATTTCCCCATCGTTTGCACCACATATCGGCTGACCGAGCACTTTCACTATTGGACCAAACACATAACGGTAAACTCCTTGCTCCAGCCCGAATTCTTCGTTGAAATACCTTATGAGCTGGCACAACAAAAGGACATAAAAAACCAAGACCTTGTAAGGGTGACATCCGTTAGGGGAAGCATTGAAGGAAAGGCACGGGTGACCAAACGCATAAGGCCCATGAAGATTAGTGGACGAGAGGTATGGCAGATAGGAATTCCTATACACTGGGGCTTTGCCGGGAGGGTTAAAGGGCCGCTTACAAACCTCCTTACACCAACGGCCGTTGATCCGAACTGCTTTACTCCGGAGTATAAAGGCTTTTTGGTAAGGTTGGAAAAGGTCTAAAATGGCGATAAAAGGCCTGGAGATAAGAGATATCTCGGCTACTGGGTATGCAGCCCTTGGCATTCGAGACGTACCAAGGGTAG
The DNA here is from genome assembly GCA_046759685.1 of Candidatus Brocadiales bacterium. Taxonomy (GTDB): domain Bacteria; phylum Planctomycetota; class Brocadiia; order Brocadiales; family Bathyanammoxibiaceae; genus JBHICS01. The sequence continues at coordinate 4,505 of JBHICS010000018.1, forward strand.
CCAAGCTTATAGACGTTTCCACCTGCATAGGCTGTAAGGCATGCGAGGTGGCCTGCCTGGAGTGGAACGACCTGCCCGTTGATGAAACCTACACCTCTACAGGCAGCTATCAGACAATACCCGAACTGGCGTACAACTTTTGGAACCTTATACAATTTAATGAGCTGGACGATGGGAACAAGTTTTTGTGGACCATGGCCAAGTACCAGTGCATGCACTGTGAGAACCCTGGATGCCTCAGGGCCTGTCCTGCACCTGGGGCCATTGTGCAGTACACAAACGGTATTGTGGACTTTGTCCAGGAGAACTGCATCGGGTGTCGGTTTTGTGTGACCGGTTGCCCCTTCAACGTACCGCGTGTCAGCCCAAAGAGCCAGAAGGTATATAAATGCACGCTGTGTTCGGACCGTGTGGCCGCCGGACTTGAGCCTGCCTGTATAAAGGCCTGCCCCACAGGCTGTCTCCAATTCGGGACTAAGGAACGACTGCTTGAGTTTGCCAGACGCCGGGTAAGGCAGTTAAGGCTCCAGGGCTTTGAGCAGGCCTCCATCTACGACCCACCTGGGGTTATGGGGACGCACGTCATATATGTACTGCCCTACGGAAACCGCCCGGAGGCGTACGGGCTGCCCCCAGCCCCAAGGGTTCCTGCAACGGTGTCGCTGTGGAAGGGCCCATTAAAGACCATCGGGAGCACAATCATGCTGGGAGGCGTTGCAACGGCCCTGCTTCACTACATGATGTACGGGCCGATGGAGGTTGAGTCAGAGGCCGTCACGAAAAAGGCGAAGACGATTAAGAAAACTACTAAAAAGACAACTAAGAAAACAAGTAAGAAATGACGCCAAAGAGGGTTACCAGGCGGCAAAAGCCGGCTAAAGACATAGAGAGATTCAGCCTTAGAGAAAGGCTGGTCCATTGGACTGTAGCCTTGTCATTTATATATCTCCTGCTCTCAGGCCTTGCCCTGTACTCGCCTCGGTTGTATTGGATTTCATCGATATTGGGCGGTGGAACAACGGCCAGTGTATGGCACCCGTACGCCGGTGCAGTGTTCTTTATTGCGCTCACGATAATGTTTTACTCTTGGGTACGTTGTATGTTACTATTTCCTGAGGATTGGCAGTGGCTGGCAAACATCTGGAGCTACATAACCCATAGCGGTAAAAAGTTGCCGGAAATAGGCCGGTTTAATCCGGGACAAAAGATACTTTTTTGGCTAATGGTATCAGTCGGTTTTCTTCTCCTTGTTTCAGGGGTACCATTGTGGTTTCCAGAGAAGTTCTCATGGAACACGAGGTTGGCTAGCATATTTGTGCATGAGGTGGCCTCCATAGCGGCCATCGGCGGGATAATAGGACATCTCTACATGGGGACCCTTGCTGTACCGGGGTCTCTGGGCGCCATGACCAGGGGCAGGGTCACTCACGAATGGGCAAGGGCTCATCACCCAAGGTGGTACCGACGGCTAAAGGAGAAGGGAATTATATAAGTGATAATAAGATGAATCCCTCATGGGACAAACGCATAGGCCGCGCAGTGGAATTGGCCAACCGCTATGCCTTTGCCAAGGAGGCATTGGTCTTTTATAGGACCCTCACCAGTTATCAAAAGGACGTGTATCAGCACCTTGAGTCCCTAAGAGACGGCCGCGACGGTCTCCCATCTCTGGAGGAAGAGCTGCCTCTTTACATACTGCTGCCGCGTTTCCCTTCATTTGTGTCGTTAATAAGAAGAGAAGGCCCGCCGAGACTGGCCAAACTGGCCGAAGAATTGAGTAAGATGAGAGAAGAGGACTTGGGTGTGATGCTCCAGTCATACTGGAGGGAAAAGGCGCTTAATACAATAGAAAATCGGGCCATGTCGTTCTTTCCCAAGGCCTTCCTCCAGCCTTATGCAGAGTGTCTGGCGGATGCCCATGGGGGGGCCGTTGATGGTCTTGCGGAATCCGCCTCACTGTGCCCTCTATGTAATGGTAGGCCGCAGGTGGGCTGTCTGCGTCCTGCAGACAACGGCATGAAGCGCTCTCTGGTCTGTTCTCTTTGTCTGGCGGAATGGAGGTTTCGCAGGCTCTCTTGCCCGTCTTGTGGTGAAGACAGTAATGATAAATTTCCATACTACACCACCAAGGATTATCCTAATATACGCCTAGAGGCCTGCAATAGCTGCGGAAAATATATAAAGACCGTAGACATGACAAAGAACCCAGAGGCGGTGCCTGTAGTGGACGAGCTTGCGACTATACCCCTTGACCTGTGGGCCCACGAGCAGGGCTATAAAAAGATAGAAGACAATGTCCTTGGCATATAAGACAATAAAAGATCCCAAGAAGACACGCAGAATCACTGTGTTGGCGTTATGTGTTTTTGTCTCTCTGTCAACGTTCTTTTCTGGAGCCGCAAGTGCAGAAGAATCTTCTCCAAAAGAGCCGCCCACTGAAGAGTTGGCCCTCGACGAGTTGAAACCTGAACCGTTGGGAGACTTATTTGCCATAAAACTCTTGGAGAAGATAATGGAACTGGAAGATGCACTCAAGTACCTTGCTAAAGAAGTAGCTGAAATGAATGAGAGGTTTACGGTACAAATGGATGAAATGGATGAAAGACTTACAAAACTAGAGACAGCACCTCCTTCATATGGGTGGGGATCCGGTGAACCTTCTACCCCCCCACCACCTAAACAGACACGGTTCGAAGTGGGAGACCTATACCTAGGGTCCGGATTTAAGGGCCGCGATATAATATATGAAACAACCGAGGAAGGCACTGCTTTTAAAGGTCAAATAGAGGCTGTGTCCACGGGTGGTGAAAGGGTGGAGTTTGAGATAATAGTCTATGATGGGGATGGCAAGATGATAGGTTTTACAACCTTTGACCTAACGGACATCGAGCTGGGCGAGACTGAGCCTTTTGTGGCGACCGTGAAGGGCCCCGCTGCCCACTGGATTAAGAGGTACGAGATACACTACTTGAGGGGTTCCTAAGGGATTAGTATTGCTTACACAATAGAAAGGCCGTAAGGATGTGCATAGGACATAAAGATACAGACAGTTCCGGCTGGAAGTTTAGCTTACCCATGGTGACACTATATCTCTTTCTACTTCTTGGTTCCTTGGGCGCAAATGACTCTCAGGCCAGAATCCTGGAAAAGATGATTGCCCTGGAAGAGACCCTGCAAGAGCTTATGGTGAAGATAAACGGTCTGGACAGGCGGATAACGGCGTTAGAGAAGGGCATGCCGCCAACGCGCCCTGAGAAGCCAATGGCGGCAAAACCACGAAAAGGCATCAAAAAGGACAAGAAAAAGGTCATAGACATTGGGCAAGGGTTTTATGTACTTAATTTAGACTTCGAAGGTATAGTTGAAAATACTATCTTTACTGGGGAATTAGAGAATAGCGGCTCCAGGGATTATCAATTTGCGCTCATTAGTGTGGAAGCTTACGACGAAAAGGGTAATGTATTGGGTAAAGAAGTCCTGAACGTCACTGGGATGCCGGCCGGCTCAACCAAGCCATTCAAGGTTACTATCTATGGCGTCAATGTGAAGGATGTGGCTAGTTATAATATAAAATTTGTCAAGGGCTTCTGAGCCCTGGAGAGGTCTTGGGCGCCGGGAGCATCTTCTCGGTAAGTCTTGCCAGCTTAGCGGCTACCTCCTTCTTGGTATGGGCAATATCCGCTACCTCACCCCTATTGGAGACAATATAGGCCACATGGCGGTCATGCGTAATCTCCGTAAGATCATTAACCACAGCAAGGTCTGCACCTGAACTTGAGACGAAGTTTCTGGCCCTCTCGAGCAGCTCTTCTCTATCCTTACCCACCTCGAGCTTAAAGCCCACCAGTATGGCGTTAGGCCAGATTTCTCTGATAAGTCTTATTACCTTAGGTGTCTTAACCAGTTTTATCTCCCATGTCTCTTCTTCTTGTGTTGACACCTTTCCCTTCCTTGGATTCTCCGGAGCATAATCGGAGACCGCCATAGCATGGATTACCACATCGAATTCTTTGCCCCTTAAGCCCTCTATGACCGTTATCAGTTCGTCAACGGTTTCCACCTTTATAAGACGCACTCTTTCACTGGGGTCTGGCCTCATGCTGTCAGCACCGTAGAGAAAGGCCACACTGGCACCGCACGCCAGGAGCTCACCTGCTATCTCTGCACCCAATTTGCCGGATGACCTAGAGCTTATAAAGCGTACGTCGTCCAGCGGGACCCTGGTAGGGCCTGATGTCACTAGTATTTTCTTCCCGGAAAGAGTACCCATAAATTTCTGGTATTATAAGGTGCTTTTGAAGAAGTATGCATAGGAACAGTCCGCATAAGGCGGATGGCTGTTCGCTCGGACAGGCCCGCCCAAATAATGGCGGGTCCGCCCCAGGCGTGAGACAAGCCATGTCCCTGCGTCCTTGCCACGTCTTGATGGCTCGGCGACTGCCCCATGAAATACGCAAGCCATAATACTATGCCTTCCTGTCAAAGTATATATTCTTCCCAGTGACAGACAGGGGTATGCCCATAACTATGTCCCAGTCACAGAAGCCGGTCTTCCG
>JBHICS010000019.1:0-8985 GCA_046759685.1 Candidatus Brocadiales bacterium
AGAGGGCCTTGTACGCCTCTTCTACGTCTATTTCAGACATTAGCGCCCACTGGTATTCTGGTAGCCAGTGCCAGAAACCTAAGACGAGTATGCCTCTATAGTCGCGATATCCCTCTGCATCGTAACCGGATTCACCCTTCAGGCACGCCTGGACGCCCTTGGTCAGTTGTCCGGTCTTTGGGTCTATAAGTTTTAACTCTAGGGACGTTCGTTTCTTTATCAGCCCCATGTTCCTGATAGTTGGTACAAAACGGGACTCGCTTATCATGAATCCGTTTTTGTCCACCAGATATGTCTCGCCTGACTTACCCATCTTTACCCTACGCATCTCTCTCGAAAGGGCCACCACATCCACTCTCAGGCATATTACGCCAATTATCCGGTTGGTCATGTCTCTCACCGGAGATGAGACTAATATGGTTGGGACACCCCTTTCCATCTCGCCGTATTCATTGTGTATAGGGAAGACAGAAGGCCTTATATTGGACACGAAGGTCTTTCCCTTGCTGGCCTCCTGGAAGTAATCGAATTCACCTACGTTGACACCGAGAAGGTCGTCTCGGGTAGACACTTTTATCTCTGCCGAGTTGTCTATGATAGAGATCTCTTTATAGCCATAGGTATCTCGAAGGAGACGCAGGTGCGTGGTCAGCTTGGCAAACTGCTCGTCACTGGGAGAGAACTTCGTAAAGGAGCTGGTTAAGAATTCATTGGCAAAGGACTTGGCATCGTATGTTCGCTCTTCCATCCACGAGGTAATGATGTTGGCTTGCTTATAGCCAACACTCTCCAGGTCACGTATTCTTGCCTCCTGGAATGCCTTCCAGACCTCTGGGTAAATAATTGCCCTGGAGACCAATAGGGGGACGAATGAGAAGAGGAGCAGGAGTAATATTATCTTACTTCGGACAGAATTAAACATTTCCCTAATTATCCATTAGAGTGTGGGACATACAAATATGGTTAAAAGTCTATCATATAGAATTTTCTACGTCAACAGCACCAGTGGCTTACCAAAGGGTGAGAATTCTCTTGACCAGGTGCAGAAAGGAACTTTATAATTTGAGAGTTTATACTGGAAAGATACGGATGTATACCCCTCATGCGGGCCGTGGTTCAACGTGTAAGAGGCGCTAAGGTAGAGGTTGAAGGCAACGTTGCCGGTGAGATTGGCGGTGGCCTTGCGATCCTCGTGGGTGTGTCAGAAAACGACACAGAGAAGGACGTAGAATATATAGCAACCAAGGTCTGCGGACTTAGGGTCTTCGATGACGGTCAGGGGAAGATGAATCTTTCTTTAAAGGAGGTAGGTGGGGGGATATTGCTGGTTTCACAGTTTACCCTGTACGGCGACTGTAGAAAGGGAAGGCGGCCTTCTTTTGATGGGGCCGCAGGGCCTGAGAAGGCGCAGAAGTTGTACGGTTCGCTCGTGGGGCTCCTGAAACGGATGGGAGTAAATGTGGCAGAAGGGAGATTTCGGGAAAAAATGCTCGTGAAACTTGTCAATGATGGACCCGTTACTATACTGCTGGATAGTGAGAAAAGATTTTAGAGGATGTACATGAATAGATTCAATGCTCTACTTTTCCTGCCCATTCTTATTGTCTGTCTAATGTGTGGATGTGGAATGGTTGAGAAGCGACCGCCCAGCGCCGCAGTTATGCCGGCACCTAGACCCGTCATACCCAGAGAAGAGATCCCGAGTGTATTCAAGTTGCCTCGTGTACAGGTTAACGCCCAAAAATGGAGATATATAGTTATTCATCACAGCGCAACACCCTCTGGCAGTGCTAATAGCTTTGACCACTATCACCGTGAAAAAAAGGGCTGGAACAGGGGGCTTGGTTATCATTTTGTCATTGGGAATGGTAATGGCTCAAGTAATGGCATTGTAGAGACGGGGCCCAGGTGGCTTCGTCAGATTGATGGCGCCCATGCCGGATCGGCAGAATATAATCAACGCGGTATAGGGATATGCCTTGTGGGTGATTTTGAGACCAGCCGCCCTACAAGTGAGCAAACATCTAGTCTTGTGGGGTTGATTAAAGAACTTCAACGATTATGTAGCATACCTTCAGAGAATATAATACTACACCGACATATACGGGATACCAGCTGCCCAGGAAGGAACTTCTCATACTATGAGGTACTTGCTAAGCTACCACGCTAACAGGTCTCTGAAGGGTCGGTATCTGTTATGATACCATTCAAGGACAAGAATCCCTCCAGTACATTCCCCTATGTAACTGTAGCCTTAATTGGTCTCAACGGAGCTGCCTTTATCTATGAAATATCGCTTGGGGATGCACTTGAGGACTTTATCTTCCAGTATGGGGTTGTGCCAATAAAGGTTATCTTCTTTCTAAGCCATCCCAGTCTCGACCCGGCAGGCATCAGAGACACTTTCTTACCGTTTCTTACTAGCATGTTTTTGCACGGAGGGCCAATCCACATCTTAGGGAATATGTGGTACCTGTGGTTATTTGGAGACAACGTGGAGGACAGATTGGGACACTTTAAGTTTATTGGGTTTTATCTGCTATGCGGCATCATAGCCAGTGCGGTCCATGTGGCCGCAAACCCCAGCGTAGGTATACCCTGCGTGGGGGCAAGCGGTGCGATAGCCGGCGTATTAGGGGCGTACATGATTACCTTCCCAAAGGCCAAGGTGTTATGTGTTATTCCTCTCGGTTTCATCTGGCAAGTTGCTGAACTACCCGCCGTGGTAGTATTGGGTTTTTGGTTTGTTATTCAGTTCTTTAACGGTGCTGCAGCCTTTACCGCAACTACGGATGCCGGGGGTGGAGTTGCGTGGTGGGCACACATAGGTGGGTTTGTCTTTGGGATAGTACTTATGTTTGTGTTGCCCAAAAGAAGATTTTCAACAACAAATATCGTGTGATACGGAGGAAGAACTTCTGAAGACTTATGGTTCTTTACCGGATGTTCTCGTCCGAAACCTCCTGTTCTCTTATAATTTGGCTAAAGCTTAGGCCCTCCATCCATAGAAAAAGCATTCCTATTATGAGTGAGGTAAAGATATTTACTGCCCACAGAACGATGGCAAAGCTTTGGGCGGCGGATAGCTCTACCTGAAAGAGCTCAAGGCTCTTTAGAACTGCAAAGTGAAAGACCCCTATATAGCCAGGCGCCTGTGGCAAAGCGACCGCTAGTGATATGCATATACATACAAAGCACATCCCAGTAAAAGGTAGCTCTATTCCAAATGAGTAACCAAGTATTATCATTGAGACTACAAACAAGATCCACAAGCTAAAGGAAAGGAAGGTTAACCAGAGGACCTGCCGGATGTTTTTCAGCACCTTCATGCCTTGGACAAAAGATTCAAGCAAGTGCAGTATCCTGTCCTTTATGCTATGTGGTAGGAAGAAGAACATTTTGCCCACGAGGTCTATAGCCTTCTGTGAGTATATGTCCAATAAGATGAGGGAGACTACGGTAACAAGGCATACACCTCCCAGTATCCCGATACCCTTTTTTAATTGGTCAAGCAGGTGCAAATCGTTGGCTTCGTGCGTAGGGTTTGAGGGTGCGTAGGCACCAGAGTACACTGCCTCACTCCCGTGGGGTGAGATAACGGCAAGCACCACTGTAGCAAAGATGATTAGGCTTACGGAATCCAGGAGCCTTTCCACCACCACTGTTGCAAAGACCCCCGTGGTCCTTATATTTTCCTTCTTGCTGAGGACTACACACTTAATGATTTCCCCTGCCCTGGCCGGGAGGACGTGGTTTGCCATAAACCCGATCGCCGTGGCAGAGAAGACATTCATGAAAGACACCTTCTTGATTGGCAGTATAAGGAGCTCCCAACGTGTGACCCTCACCAGGTAGGTCAAAAAGACAACCATTACGGATGGAATCACATATATGTAGTTTGCCTCCTTCAGCGCAAGGGACAATTTCTCCCACTCTATGTCCTTTAAAAAGAGCCAAAGGCAGAGACCGCTTATAAATAGACCGAATAGTATCCAGAAGCCTTTTGAACTTAGTATCATATGCTTGATTTCTCCAAGGGTTAATGAATTGTAACAGATAACCCCCCCTCTTCAAGTCTTTATGTTGATTTTGGTTGCGTTTCTTGCTAAGCTTTTTTGTGTTACCAAATTTGCAGAAGCCGTCTTCTATAGAAGGGAGGTTCCAAATGCGCAGTCTTCTCCCTGTAATTGTGCTTACATTTGGTGCTTTTATTTCGTTGTATGGCCCGGTACATGTTAAGGCAGAGATTGATGCGGCGTCGCTATTCAAGACCCACTGCATACCCTGTCATGGGGAAGACGGCAAGGGTACGGATTTGGGGAAGCAACTGGCTGCAATGGCAGAAGGGGTAGAGTTTCCGGATTTTACTAACGCAGAGTGGCAGAGCAGAAAAACTGATGAGCGGATGATAGAACAGATAAAAAACGGTTCACCCGACAGAATGTTTCCCTTCAAGGACAAACTGAGTGAAGAGGAGATAAAGGCCCTTGTGGCCTATGTCCGCGGGTTTCCATCTAGATAAAAACGTTGGAGCAAGACTATGTGCATGGAACTTTTTGAACTGAGGGGCCAAGTGGCCTTGGTAACGGGTGCAAGCAGGGGCCTGGGAAAGAGCATGGCTATGGCCCTGGCAGAGGCAGGTGCCGATATTGTGATGGTAGCGCGTGGGCCTGTGAAGCTGGCAGAGGCGGAAAAGGAGGTTGCTGACTTGGGCGTGAGGACCCTAGCGATAACAGCCGACGTTACCATTCCAGAGGATGTAGATAAGATGGTCAACCAAGCCATCGCAAAGTTTGAAAAGATTGACATTCTGGTCAATAACGTTGGAACATATATAGGCAAGCCCATAGTGGAGTCGACCACGGAGGAATGGTTTAACTTAATTAACACCAATCTGACAAGCACTTATCTCTGTTGTCGGGCCGTGGGTAAACACATGGTAGAGAGGCAGAGGGGGAAGGTTGTAAACATGGCCGCTGCCATAGGTGCGCTGGGGGCAAGAAACTCTGCGGCGTATTGCGCAAGCAAGGGCGGTGTCATCCAGCTTACCCGTGCCCTGGCCGTAGAATGGGCCAAGTACAACATTACCGTTAATGCCATAGCACCTGGGACCATGGAAACGGAGATAACCAAGAAGATGCTGGAGGACCCTAAGGTCAAGAAGGCATTGGTGGGTAAGGTACCTATGAAGAGGATTGGGCAGCCTTCAGACCTTGCAGGGACAGTGATTTTCTTATCTGCACTTGGGTCGGATTATATCACCGGCCAGACCGTATTCGTGGACGGTGGTTTTTCTATACAGTAATAACACAAATTAGACGCTAATCTTCCTGGTAGATGACATCGTCATAGAAGGTCTCTATGTCCCTCTTGTGTTTTAGCTCCTGCTGTGCAAATGCCTCTAGCACATTCTTGATGTCTGGGTCAACCATTTCGCTTGCGAATTTAGAGTAGAATTCATAAGACTCCTTCTCACGCTTCATCGCAAAGACAAGCACATCCTGAAGGCTTGACGTATCCGTAATCTCCCTATCCTTCAGAAATTCTGCTATCCTTAGGTCTTCCACCTTTTTGGGTTTTAGCCCTTTCAGCTTTTTCGTATCGAGCTTTTCTAGGGCTTCCTTGTGTTCAAGCTCTTCTTTGGCGAGCTGTGAGACCATGGCCCTGGCACCGGGGTCGTGTATCCTGTCTAACACCCCACTGTAGAGTTTATAGGCGTGATATTCCTTTTCGATGGCCAATTTGATTATATCTTCTACTGTAATCGACATCTCGGCAAAATCCTTTCTTGGGCTCTTGTCTGTACCTATTTGGTTCAATTAGACAAATTTTATTATTTTTCTGTTTATAATTCAAAGGAAATACTCCTTGGAGAGGTAGGGGCTTCCGTCTAAGGCGGACGACGTGCCCCTACCTTTAACAGGGCCGTCACTACAACAAATTGTGCAAGGGCAATGGGTTACTTGCCGACAGGCAACAACCTCTTGCCATAGGACGACATTCTGTTATACTGTGTGCCCATGGCGGCAGTTGACCTATCTACAGAACTCTGCGGGATAGAGCTCAGTAATCCTACTATACTTGCATCAGGCATCCTTGGTACCAGCAAACCACTCCTCCAGACGGTGGTCCGGGGAGGTGCCGGTGCAGTTACCACGAAGTCGGTAAGCTTAGAGCCCATGCCCGGTCACAATAATCCCATAACGGTGGGCTATGAGGCAGGCCTTCTCAATGCAGTAGGCTACTCAAATCCGGGTATGCAAGCGGCAGCACAGGAGTTTCAAGACCTGGAAGATGTGGGTGTACCTGTGATAGCCAGCGTTATCGGCAGGGGGGTGGGAGACTTTGTAAAGGTGGTAGAGGGCCTATGGAGCCAGGGTTTTGCCGCAATAGAGATATCGCTTTCATGTCCCCACACACCCGGCTTTGGGATGATGGCAGGACAGAATACCCCAAGTTACACAGGGAAGGTTATCTCTGCCGTTAGGAGGGTGACGAGCATACCCATTTTTGTAAAACTGTCGCCCGATACGCCAGATATAGCAAGTGTGGCGAAGGTGGCAGAAGAGTCAGGGGCCGATGGTATAACGGCCACAAACACCATTGGTCCAGGAATGATAATAAGCATCGAGGCGAGACGCCCGGTCCTGGATTTTGAGGTGGGCGGTATATCTGGCCCGGCCCTAAGGCCCATTGCAGTCAGATGTGTTTACGATATATACAAGTCGGTGAACATACCGATAATCGGTACAGGAGGCGTGTCCACGGGAAGACATGCAATAGAAATGCTTATGGCAGGCGCCAGTGTGGTGGGTATAGGCACGGCTGTATGTACCCGCGGTGTGGATGTGTTCTCTGTGGTTTGCCAAGAGGTGAAAGAGTGGATGGAAGAAAATAACTTTAGTTCTGTACAAGAACTTGTAGGTGCTGCCCATGGGTCATAACCCGCATAATAGTGAATCAGCCTTTAACGTGCTTGAGCCTTCCATTGTAAGGATAGATAGGATAGTTGAGGAGTCCAGCACGGCAAAGAGCTTCTTCTTTAAGGGTAAAATCGAATACGAGCCGGGGCAGTTTATCATGCTGTGGATACCCGGTCTTGACGAGAAGCCCTTCAGCCTCTCCTATCACGGTGAGGATTTCTTTGGGATAACGGTGGCCTGCAGGGGCAGGTTTACCCGGAGTCTCCACCAGATGAACGTTGGTGACATATTGGGCGTAAGAGGCCCGTTTGGGAGGCCGTTTACCATAGAGAAGGGCAATACCTGCATTATAGGCGGAGGCGTTGGAATGGCCACCCTGGCGGTGCTTGTGGACAGGCTAAAGAGGGGACTTATAATACAGGGGGCAAAGACGGGCTCGGACGTCCTATATCGTGACAGAGAGAGGTTCGGCGACATGACCGTTTATACAGAGGACGGGTCTGTCGGAACAAAAGGGCTGCCTACGGGTGGCCTTGAGGCCCTTTACAAACGGTTTGGTGTAATGAACCTCTATGTCTGTGGTCCCGAACCGATGACGTCTAAGATATTTGAGTTTGCACAGAAGCACGCGCTACCCATGCAGGCCTCTCTGGAGAGGTACATGAAGTGCGGTATAGGTCTCTGTGGCCAGTGCAGCTGTGACGGGCTGCGGATGTGTGTTGATGGGCCGGTGGTGGAGAGAGAGACCCTGGAGGTGCTTAGCGATTTCGGCAGGTTCGCAAGACTCAGAGACGGGCGAAAGGTCACGATAGAGGAGTATATTCAGGCGACGACGTAGGTGCAGCGCGCTAGCTAGTCTCGTACGTTAAACGGATAAGTAGCTGCCCCATTCATGGGGCGTTAGCGGATGATTTTCAGCCTTGTATGGGCACGTTGTCCGCCTGAGGCGGATGCCCCTACATCTCAGCAGCAGAGGCATGGAAGTAATTATAGATTGCCTCGGCTTGGCGTTCCGGCAGCCCGGCAACTTCCCTCAAATCCTTTAAAGACGCCTCACGTATGCTCTGTATGCTCCCAAAGCATTTCATGAGTTTAGTCTTCCTGGCAGGGCCAATGCCGGGGATGGCGTCCAGCGGTGAACGGTAGAACATCCGTTCGCGGAGTTTTTTGTGATAGGTGATAGCAAAGCGGTGGGCCTCGTCACGGATTCTGCCCAGTAACAGGAGTTCAGAGGAGTCGGTGGGGAGGAGGATGGGCTCCTCGCGTCCGGGAGTATACACCCTGTCCTGGAGTTCGTACTCCAGGTCCATATCCTTGTCGTATTTCTTGCGGGCCTTTGCCAGGGCTATCACATCCACATCTGTGACACCCATGTCGTTCATTAGCTTTAGAGCGACCCCAAGCTGCCCCTTTCCGCCATCAATCATGATTAGTTGTGGAAGGTCTTTTGCCTCCTCCTTAACCGCTCTTTTATAACGTCTCGACAACACCTCGTGTATCATGGCATAGTCATCCGACTGGGCGACGGTCTCCACCTTGTAGCGTCTGTAGCGGTTCTTATTGGGAAGCCCCTTTTCAAACGTCACCATAGAGCCTACGGCCAACTTCCCCCCTATGTTAGATATGTCAAAGCACTCAATTCTCTCCGGCAGGTTTTTTAGCTCCAGAGACCTCTTCAGTCCATTTAACACCTTCTTCTGTCTCTCAGGCGTTACATGTCTAGTCCGGAAGGCGTTCTCTGCATTGCGCCTTGCCAAATCTACTAGCCTGAACTTCTCCCCCTTCTGCGGGCGTAACACGGATACCTTGTGGCCGCTGGTCTCGCTCAAGAACTCTTCCAACACCGGGGCATCCTCCGTCTCGATGGGGATTATTACCTCCCTGGGTATGAAACGGTTGTGGCTGTAGAACTGGTTGAGGAAGGCGCAAAATAACTCTTCGGGGGTGTTATACTCCAGCGTGAAGCTGTAGCCTGCCAGGTCCTCCAGGCTGCCCCTACGGATGAACATGGCCTGTATCTCCAGCTCTTTTCCTTCACGATAATAACCAAACACATCGCTGT
>JBHICS010000020.1:0-8963 GCA_046759685.1 Candidatus Brocadiales bacterium
CTGGAGGCGGTGCGATTCAAGGCCAAGAGTTATGGCCTGAAGAAGACAAAAGTATATATGGAATCCCTATATGCCAAGGCGAGAAAGGCTACACCAAAGAAAAAGGCTTCCAAGAAGAGGAGATGAGAAGAAGGTTTGTAGCTTTAGTAGTAAAGGCTGTTTTTTGTACCTGCGTCTATTATTTTGTTATTCCAGCCTGTAGTGTTCTAGCAGCATCCAACCCGATATACAAGGATGGCGATACCTATGTGGAGTTGAGGGATGCAAAAGAATTAAAAGGTGCATCCCCACCGTTTAGCCATCCATACATCATTCAAGAAGACAAATTGAGGAAGGTATTATCCTCAATAACCTATAGAGAAAAAGGGGTCTTTGTTAAAAAGGGGGGTAAGAAGGTCTTCAGTAAGTCAGAGGTAGAAGCACTGCCCCCGCTTATTGTAGATGCCCTTTCTAAGTCGACTGCAAATGAATTTCTTTACGTCTACTCCCCGCGCGATAGGGCCTTACTTAGTAATTTAGAGACCGTCTTTAGTGCATTTGTTACAGGTGAAAACCTGAATATGGCCTTTAGCCGCATACAAGCCAGGGTGAAGAAGATGCCTGGCAACAGGAAAAATTCCTCTGCAAGGGAACCTACTTCTATGAAGGGCAGCGGTTTTTGGGAGCTTTCGCTGGGGGAGGGTCAGAGCTACAAGGAAGGTCACAGGAACTGGCTGGTCATAAATCTGCAAGAAAAGTCCTTCGATGTTGAACCGCTCGTTTCACGTGCAGAAGAAAAAGAGGAGTACGATTTCTATAATAACCGAACCAACCCAATTATAGAAGACAGGCTTAGGAGGATAGAGGAGCAAATTGGGCTGGGAGCATCTACTGGTTCAAGCCCAGAGATACGCACTCCGGCACCAAGAGAGCCTGAACCTGCCGAACAGGATAACCTAAGTCAGAAGTTTAGGGACCTGAAGGAACTACTGGACAACGACCTTATTTCACCTGAAGATTACAAATACAAGAAGGCTGAACTACTCAAGAGGGAATCAAAGACGAGAAAGTCTATCCCTCAACGACTCAAGGACCTTAGGGATCTAATGGACGAGGCCTTGATTACAGAAAAGGATTATGAAAAGAAGAAGAGGGAACTACTTGACAGGCTTTAGGGGCGATATTCAGGTGAATAGAATAGAGGTTGTCTCGGTTGTATGTTTCCTGGTAATGGCAGTTACTGGTTGTGCGCAGCCGGTGCCTGTGGCGGAGGCACCGCCTACGGAGGTAGAAGCGCCTCCCGTAATACCGCCACCGGCCATACCAGAGGCGATAGAACTACAGACAGTCTTCTCAGAGGCGGAAGAGTATGTTGATAAGGGACAAATGGAAGAGGCCGCGATGGTATATGAAAGGGCCTTGGGGAGTAGGCCTGAAAACTTTAAGCTACACTACAATCTGGGAAATGTATATCTTCAAAGCGGCCTGGTAGATAAGGCCATTGCAGAATACGAAAAGGCCCTGGAGATAAATCCCGAAGACAAAGATTTGCACGTTAACCTTGGGATAGCATACAGTGAAAAAGGCATGGTGGATGAGGCAATAGGTGAGTACAAAAAATCCCTTGCAATAGACCCGAATGACCCAGAAGCACATTACAATTTAGGTGTTGCCTATGAGAGGAAGGGCATGCAAGTGGAAGCGGATGGTGAGTTTGATATATATCAGAGGCTAACAGGTAAGTCATTGTAGACAATAGCCTTGGCAAGAGGTTCTCTTGATCGAAGATTATGCCTATTTACGAGTTTAGTTGCACTAGCTGTATACATAGGTTTGAGGAGTATTTTTCCAGCCCCACACAAAAGAGGGTGGTGAAATGCCCGGAGTGTGGGGAGCGAGAGGTCGAGAAGGTCTTTTCTATGTTTGGCATGGGTGCAAGTGGCGGCGATGGCACCTCTAGTGGAGGCTCTTCTTGTGCCTCATGCACATCCACAAGCTGTGATACTTGTGGATAACAGTCCTCGGCTCACCCTTTATATTGTCCTGCTCTAACCCCGTTGGAATACCATGAAGAATCTTTGGGCACCTTGGCGTCAAGAGTATATCCTGGCAGAAAAGAAGGGTTGTATATTCTGCCATGCAGTTGAGGACACCGATGACGACAAAAACCTTGTCGTCTACAGGGGAGTAGAATGCTTTCTGATACTCAATAAATACCCGTATAATTACGGTCACCTGATGGTAGCACCCAACAAACATAAATGCGACTTCAATGAGCTAACAGAGCAGGAAATGCTTGAGATTATGAAGCTCCTCCGGAGGGCAAAGGAGACCCTAAAGGAGAGCCTAAAGCCGGAGGGATTTAATATAGGTGCCAACATAGGCAAGGCTGCTGGAGCCGGTGCACAGCACCTTCATTTTCATATAGTACCCAGATGGGTTGGTGACACTAATTTTATGCCCGTTGCTTCCGAGGCAAAGGTTATTTCACAGCACCTATCTGAGCTTTTAACGAAACTAAAGGGATACTTCTGAGGCAAATCTAGGTGATCTCCAGGGCAGATATTGAGAGACGTGAGGATAGTGAGCTCGCCGTATATGCCATGAAGAGCAAAGATTCTCTTGGCAGGAAACATTCGGAAGAGGAACATCCCTACCGAAGCGTCTACCAGAGGGACAAGGACCGTATTATCCACTCTACGGCCTTCAGACGGCTTGAATACAAGACCCAGGTCTTCGTAAACCATGAGGGCGACTATTACCGGACCCGGCTGACTCACACCATGGAGGTATCGCAGATTTCCCGTTGTGTCGCCAGGGCCTTAAACTTGAACGAGGACCTTACCGAGGCTATTGCCCTGGCACATGATCTGGGGCACACCCCTTTCGGCCACTCTGGGGAGGAAGCCCTGTCTAAACTCATGCAGGGCCACGGTGGGTTTGAACACAACCTCCATGGTCTCAGAGTGGTTGATATATTAGAAAAACGCTATCCCAGATTTCCAGGGCTTAATCTCTCCTGGGAGTTGAGGGAATCTATAGTAAAACACGATGCAAGTATGGATTCACCAGAGGAGTTTAAGCCGGAAGGAAAACCCCTCCTTGAGGCACAGGTGGTGGATAAGGCTGACTCCATAGCATATGACAACCATGACCTCGATGATAGCCTGAAGGCAGGGCTTATAGTGGAAAACGACCTTGAAGATGTCGAGCTGTGGCGCTATGCGTCGGTAAAGGTAGACGAGAAATGGACCAACCTTGATAAGGAGTTCAAGAGGGCGCAGACTATCATATTTCTAATAAATCTCGAGGTTACGAACCTGTTAGAAAATACACAACGGAAGTTGAAACACCTTGGGATACAAGGTGCACAGGATGTGCGTGCGTGCAAGGAGATTCTTGTAGAATTCTCGCCGGAACTGTCAGAGCAGAAAAGAAGGCTACAGGACTTCATGAACGAGAATGTCTATATGCACTATCGGGTGGCGCGCATGTCAGATAAGGCCAGACGATTTATAGAAGAGCTCTTCAAGATCTATGTTGCCAATCCAAGGCAGCTTCCACCGGAATCTCAACGGTGGGTGGAGAAGGCCGGTCTTCATCAAGCCGTCTGCGACTACATAGCGGGCATGACGGACCGTTACGCCCAAGACGAGTATATGAGACTATTCTACCCTTACGAGAGGGTTTAGTCCCGCACGGTGCGTCTAGACGCACCCTACGAAACAATGCCACACGTATCAATAATACTGGCTGCTGCAGGCCTTGGGGTGCGGATGGGAGGAGATGTAAAGAAGCCCTATCTGCTCATCAAGGGGAAGCCTATCTTCCAGCGCTCTCTGGAAAAGTTCTTGGATATAAAGGACGTAAAGGAAATAATCCTGGTCGTTGGCCCATCAGAACTTAAAGATGTTATAGACCAATGGAATGATGAATTCGCACAATATAACGTTAAGGTTAAGATTGTAGCAGGTGGAAGTAGGAGGCAAGACAGTGTCTATGAGGCCCTAAAGCATCTTGAGCCCCAGGCAGAGATTGTACTGGTACATGATGCCGTTAGGCCCATAGTAACCAAAGAGATGATAGAGGCGGTAATAAATAGGGTTATAACCTCGGGGGCAGCCATTCTTGCCGTACCCGTGACAGCTACAGTGAAAGAGGTGGAGGCCGGGGAGAGGATAATCCGCACGGTAAATAGGGACAGTCTGTGGATGGCTCAGACGCCGCAGGGCTTCAGAAGGGATATATTGCAGAGGGCCTACGACGCCCTCCTTGAGGAAGATGTTGTGGTCACAGACGATGCCCAGGCGGTTGAGAGATTGGGCCACCCGGTAGAGATAGTTCCTGGGAGCCATACCAACATAAAGATTACTACCCCAGAAGACCTTGTACTTGCAGAAGCACTCCAGAGATAGAACACCTATAGTGCTTTACCTTTGTCTACAAGACCTCTTCACGCATTACGACTCCAAAACATAACAGACTGCGACATTAGAAGATAGTTATAAGCACCACACCGGCGAACATTACAATACTCCCCAGTAGCCTCTCCTCCACGTTTGTCTCCTTAAACAAAATCCATCCGTATAACACACCGAAGATAAGACTGGTACGTTTAACAGATATCATATAGGGCACCTCTATCAGTAGTATGGCCAGGTTGTGTGTTATATACATTAGTACCTGGGAAATGCCAATGGCAGTAAAGAGGACTGGCCGGGAAAACACCTTCTTAAAGCCACCGCCTGATATTATCATCAAAATTGGGGAAAGGGCCAGGACCATGCTTGCGGGGTGAAATGCAGCGAAAAATATAGGGCTTGAGTGCAGGACGGCAATCTTGCTGAGATTGGATGTAATGCTGTATAGAAAAGCAACCGCAATCATGAACAGAGAGCCTTCTTCTGCGATGATTGCACGCAGTGGACCGAGCATACCTTTCTTGGTGGCATGGACGTTAAGGAGGTATGCCCCAAGTGCGACAAGGAATATCCCTGCCGCACCAGACTTGTCTGGTCGTTCCCCCAACATCAGGAAGCTGGTACCTATAAGGAAGACTGGGGTTAGGGCAAGGAACGGGAGGGTGAGTGATAAAGGGGAGTATTTTATGGCCCTTGTATAGAGGATGATGGCAAGGACCTCAAGTGGTATCAATGCAGCATTCGCCAGAAAGAAGGTGGAGTCTAGAGGCGGAAATTCAGTGAACATTATAATACACATAAGGATTGGGAATGAATATCCGTAGCGTACCCAGGCTACGGTATAGACGTCACTCCTTTCAACGGCCTTTTTAGAGAGTGCAGCACTAGAGGCATCGAAGAAGGCAGCGAGTTCGGAATAATAAAACCAGGTCATTTTATCTTCTAGATGGGTCTTGAAAAAGATAGGCGGCCCCAGACAGGGGCCGCCTATAAATCAGACAGGTCTCGCCAGAGGCTAATTTGCCTAGGGCGAAGAAGCCAGCTATCTACTCGAATGGACTAAGGCGTAAAATACCTGTGCAGGTATTTCTATTCCGCCTTATAGGGCTTCATGATAAGCACCCTTTTACGCTCTAACTCCTTCATTCTCAACAGCATAGTGGACTCGCTCTGTATGCCTATGTACTTCTTCAAGAGATTGGCCCACGAGATGTACGTGAAGCCGTTTGGGTTCTGGTGTGCCAGGCCCTTTCGCACACAGAAGGCCTCGTTCTCCCACATGTATAGGAAGTCCCTCTCTATACGACTTGGGTTGCCATCCTTTGCCCAGAACTCGCCGTAAAAACCACCTAATGTATCGGGCCAACTCTCCTCCACCGGTTTAGGGGCCTTGGGTCTATCCTCAGGCATGGGGTATAAGGCCTCCTTTTCATAGACGTCCTTCAGGATGGCAAATGCATCCATTAGGTAATTAAAGACCGCGTCCGAGGCCTTGTCCATAGATGTAAGGTAATCCCGTGAAAACCTGGTGGAATGACACTGCGAGCAGGTTTGTATCCAGGCCCGTCTCCTTTCCGTGAACACCTCGTTTTCGCTGATGTACTTACTTGGAGGCACTCCCGTAAAGAGGTTGTTGTAAAAGAGCACGTCACCTTCACCCATGATGGCCTTTCGGACCATGTTGTGGGAATAATCGCCCTCATAGTGCATATGGCAGGACTGACAGGTGGGAGACGGGTATTCGGCGTCCTTAAGCGGTTTTGACCAATCCCACGTATCTCCTTCGGTTGTGTAGATAGTACCGTGCTTGGAGTTCAGGTAGTATTCTATGTCCGGGTGGTCAGGTCCGTTGTGACACGTGGCACAGGCCTCGGGCTTCCTGGCCTCTGAGGCCTTAAAGGAATGTCTGGTGTGACAGCTATCGCACTTGTGCTGGATGTTGTGACACATGTCGCAGCCCTGGACGATGTTTTTGTCCGTGGCCGCCCAGATGTCCGTCCATAAGTTAGCGTCGTAGGAGAGGGCATGACTCTCTCTGCCCTCAGGCCAATCAGGTATTCCGTAGTCCTTCTCGGATAAAAAGTCGTCGGTTTCCTTCGGATGGCATACGGCGCAGGTGTCAGGGCCAGGCATTATGAGTTGTGTGTCGTGACTAATCTCTTCCGCGCCGGGCTCACCGTGGCAGTCTATGCAGCTTACATCAGTTAAGCTCCTCCCAAGGAGTCTCTCTATCTCCCTCAGCTTTTCGCGTTGGTACGGGTTGAGATTGGAGAAGTCTCCATGGGCACTCGTGGACCAGGCCTTCACCAACGGGGGCTGTATCGGTCCATGGCAGCCAACACACGCTCCTCTGTTGAAGACGCCCTGGGGTTCCTCGGGCGGTGTGTAGAAGTACTGGGGTGCCCAGTACCTATGCATGGGTATTGGCTCCCAGTATTCTGCATAAGGTCCTACCCCTTTTCCCACCTCCCCAGGGTGCGTAAATGCTCTCTCCTTTTCGGTTACTACCCCGCCATGACCGTAGGCCGAATATGGTACGTCTATATGCTCCTCCTCATCTGAGATAGCGGTAGAGACGGTTGCCATAGTCATCAAGGACCAGATGGCTAGCAATGTTAAGTAACTTCTTATCGACATACGTGTCTCTCCTTTCTGGGAAGCTAAAGGGACGCCCGCCGGGATGCCCCCACAAGGTTATGATTGTCCTGCAATCATGGTGCATCGAGATGCACTCTAAAGCCCCTGTGTGGAAGTGGAAGATAGCGGATTTGTGTATTATTTAAAGCCCCATTTATATTATTGAGAGAGATAGGATAGCGGGTCTACGGGTTTGTCGTTACGGAAGACTTTGAAGTGTAGTTCTGGTCTTGTAACACTGCCACTCTGGCCAGCCTGGGATATTACCTGCCCCTGCCTCACCCAGTTACCCTCTTGCACAAAAACCCTTGAATTATGTGCATACCAGGTGTGAAGACCACCGTTATGCCTTATCACCACGACCTTTCCCCAACCGCTGGGATTTTCGGATACCACTTCAACCTTCCCACCTTTTGCCGCCAAGACATCTTGTCCGAGCGGTGCCTCTATGTCTATCCCTGTGTTCTTGTGTCCACCCACAAAGTCACCATAGCGCTGTAGTATTTTACCATTAAGGGGCCAGATAAAACCTTTGCTGGATAAAGAGGTGGACGTAATGCGAGGAGAAGAATAGGTGCGTGGTATGAGCAGTTTTTGTCCCACTTTTATGTCTTTTACATCCTTAATCCCGTTTAGTTGAATCAGTGTATCGGGTGACAGGCGGTATCTCTTGGAGATTGCCCAAACGGTCTCGCCACGTTGGACCTTATGTATAGCGTATCCGGTTTTTTTGCTAACAGTGGGTGGCAGTTTTTCTGATGTGTATGGACGTCCCTTTAATCGCTGCTTGGCGCAACCTGCAAAGGACACTATAAGCGGCATGGCTAGCATACACGCGAATAAGAAATATGCCAGGCGAGTTTGTTTCGATAATGGTGGCGAATCCACCTTGGTTATGTCTTGCAAGCAGAACCCTTCAGTTGGTAAAGATGGAGCGGGCGATGGGATTCGAACCCACGACGCCCAGCTTGGGAAGCTGGTATTCTACCACTGAATTACGCCCGCATGTTGTCTGTATGGCCACCCTTAGCCAAGAATTTAAGCACACGACGGAACAAAGTCAAGGGGCAATTTGTGCACCTTGGAAGGAATCTCTGTGGCGAAGCTCTCCGGTAATGGCCCGAACAACTTCGGCCTTGCTTGCAGGCCAGAGGGGTGAAACCAGACTGTCTCCGTGGGTATCCCCTACCAGTCTCTGTACCGTAACATCCGGCGATAGATTTTCCAGGAAGTCCGAGGCAATAGATACATATTCCTCCATTGCCAGGGTCTTTACCTTGCCAAGTCTGTATTCTTTTTCTAAGGCAGTGTTTTTGGCCACATAAAGATGATGTAGTTTAATACCGTCGATGCCCAAGCTGGAGACCTTACATGCCGTAGCCATCATGTCTGAGTGGTCTTCGCCTGGTAAGCCTAGGATGACGTGGGCACAGACGTTTATACCCAGCGCTTTGGTCTTGTAAACGGTATCTTCAAACTCCTGGTAGGTGTGGCAGCGGTTTATGCGTTTGAGGGTATGGTCGTGGATGCTTTGAAGGCCATACTCTATCCAGACGTGGTGGGTGTCGGTATAAGAATTTATCAGCTCCAGCGCCTCGTCAGAGACACAGTCAGGTCTGGTGCCTATTGATAGACCGATAACGTCTTCCTCGCCCATGGCCTCGTCGTACCTTGATCTTAGGGTCTGGATGTCTGCATAAGTGTTACTGAAGGCCTGGAGATAGACGATGAATTTCTCTGCGCCATATCTATGCCTGAGGAAATCCTTGCCCTTCCGTATCTGTTCCTTAATGGGTGGTATGGAAGGGCCCCTGGCATTGGGACTGAAGCTCTCATTTGCACAGTATGTGCAACCACCACCCCCCCTGTGGCCGTCTCTGTTAGGGCAGGTAAAACCCGCGTGGATCGGTATCTTATGTACCTTGA
>JBHICS010000021.1:0-8788 GCA_046759685.1 Candidatus Brocadiales bacterium
GGGTGCACTCTTGAGAAATAAGGTAGTTTTTTCTCGTGCATAAATCTTGCAACCGCTTCATTGGCTGCAAGCATAAACTCCTCTATAATCTCATGGGCAAGGTCTCTTTCCACCTTGTCGACACTTGCTACCCTGCCCTCGTCATCGAGCCTGAGAGAGACCTCTGGCAGGTCCAGTTCCAGTGCACCCCGCTCCATCCTCCTGGCCAAAAGTATCTCCGCAAGCTCAGCCATAAGGAAGATCATCTCTTTTAGTTCATGCGAGATACCCGTCGAGGGGGCTTCATCGCCAGCAAGGATAAGACTCGCCTCTTTATAGGTTAATCTTTTATTCACATTTATGGCAGAGTGTATTATTTGGGAGGACACCAACTTGCCGGCAGGGCTATACTCCAGCAAGACGCTCTTGGTGAATCTGTCCTCCTTTTCCCTCAGACTGCATACCCCTTCAGAAAGGGGCGCCGGGAGCATGGGGACAACCTGGCCCGGGAAATAGACGCTGGTGCCCCTCTTCCTCGCCTCCTCATCAAGTGCGGAGTCTGGCTGTACGTAGTATGACACATCGGCGACGTGTACATACAGATGCCAGTTGCCCCTTTGGTCTTTCCTGATAGATATGGCATCGTCAAAATCCTTGGCATCCTCCGGGTCTATGGTCATTGTCGTATCTTTCCTTAGGTCCAGTCTGTTTTTATACTCTTCCTTTGGAACTGTCTGTGATAATCTGTTCGCTTCGTCCTCGGTCTCTGGCTTGAACTTGAGGGGCAATTGGAATTGGTAAACAACGGAAAGTACGTCTACCACTGGGTCACCGTCTTGCCCCAGTACCTCAACCACCATCCCCTCAGGTGCCAGGTGTCTGGAGGGCCACTGTGTTACCTTAACTATCACCTTTTGTCCGACCTGCGCACCGGCTGTGTCATCATCTGCGACATAGATGTCTCTGAACAGGCTGGGGTTATCCGGTACCACATAGCCCAGACGCCGGGTCTTCTCCAGGGTGCCGATTATTGTTTCATTAACGTGTTCAATCACATTCACGATCTGTCCGGATGCAAACCTTCTCCTGCCCCTGCCCCACCTGCGACCACGGCCACGCCCAAGAGATCGGGTAGCGGTCGCCTTAGGCAAGCGCACAACCACTGTATCGCCGTGCATAGCCTCGCCCATCTCCTCTTCGCCAACATAGATGTCATGGCCTCCGTCTTTTAGAGGAACGACAAAACCGTAACCCCTGGGGCTGCACTTAAGAGTTCCCACCATCAAATTGACCTTCGAGGGGATGGCATACTGCCTTTGCTTTATCTGAACGATGTCTCCCTGGAGTTCCAGACTGCGTAGGAGGCGGAGGAATGTCTCCTGCCCTTCCTTAGGAATGACAAAATGCTCGGCAAGCTCCTTTGCATTCATGGGGCGGTAGCGCCTGCCGTTCAGGAATTTGATTATGTCACGCGACTCTACCATTGTGACACCACCGCTAAGCCTAGGCTTAGTCTTTTAATGATAAAAGGTTACAATAATTCTACCACACCTCTGTTTCGGATAAAAGCGGATTCTTTAATGATTGTAAATGTGGGGTGTTTAACTGGAAGATTCCCTGTAGCTTAATATAGGGTTAGTGTTGTAATATAAGGAGGTTGTAAGAAATTCATGTCCTCTTCCTTTACGGTGAGTGCATGGGCTGAAGGCCTGCAACATAACATCTATGGGAAAGGCAAGAACAGCACACAAAAAGGCCAGGGTATTCGTGGGAACAAGTGGCTTTATGTATGATCACTGGGGCGACGGCGTATTTTATCCCAAAAAAATGTCCCAGAGAGTGTGGTTGGAGTTCTATGTCGAACACTTCAGCACAGTTGAACTTAACGTGGCGTTCTACAGACTGCCCTCAGAAGATGCCTTCCGGTCATGGTATAGAAGAACACCCAGGGATTTCGCGTTTGCCCTCAAGGGTAGCAGGTTTATAACCCACATAAAGAGGTTGAAGGACTGCCGGGAGCCCATTAAGCTCTACTTTAAAAGGGCGCGTCTCCTCAAAGAGAAGCTCTCTGTCGTGCTCTGGCAGACCCCGCCGAGGTTTAAGAAGGATATACCCAGACTCAAGGACTTTGTCCGTGCTTTAAAAGTCCGTGGCCCCACGCGCCAAGCCTTTGAGTTTAGGGATGAGAGCTGGTTTGATTCTGACGTCTATGACATACTGCACAAAGCTGACATGGCGTTATGTATGGCGGATTGGCCCCGCTACGACGTTAATGTGCCTGATACTGCCAGCTTTATATATTTGCGTAGACACGGTCCTGAGGGCGGCAGACTTTATACGGGATGCTACCCCAAGGCAGAATTGAGGAGAGACGTGCGGGAGATAAAGAGGTGGCTCTCAGTGGGCAAAGACGTCTATATATATTTCAATAATGACCAACACGGGTGGGCGGTTAAAAACGCATTGGATGTAAAGAAATCTATCGAGCGGAGTCGGATGGGTTAGTGGGGCAGGTCTTGTTTGGGTCTGAGTGACGGATACCGAACAGCTTCTTTATATTTTCCACGTATCTGTGACCGCTGCCGTTCTTTGCTTCCTGCTTGCCTACCTTTGCGGGCTCGTGCAGGAGTTTATTCAAGGTTCTCTCCATGCTGTAGACCACTTCCTGCCATTGAGCGTCGCTAACGTCGCCAAGTTTGGACCTTAGCCTGCTCAGCTCTTCCTTGCCTACCGTGTGGAAGTGTTCTCTAAGGTTTGCAATGGCAGGACCTATCTTGGTCTCCTCCAACCAGGCCATAAACCTTTCGACCTCTTTTCCCACCATCTCAGTGCACTTCTCCATCTCTTTTGCCCTTTCGTCAACGTTCTTTTCCACCTCGGTTTTGAAGTCGTCAATGTTGTATAGATAGACGTTATCTATTCTTTCAACCTCTGGGTTTATGTCCCTGGGCACGGCAATGTCTATGAGGAACATGGGGTTGCCTTTGCGCTTTAGCATGGCCTCTCTGACATGGTCGGGATGGAGCACGTAATGGGGTGCAGCGGTGGAGCTTATAACTATGTCTGCCTTGCTCAATTCGTTGGTTAGGTCGTCGTAACGTACTGCATTACCTCCAAATTCATCGGCCAGTTTGACGGCCCTGTCATAGCTTCGGTTAGAGACCATGACCGTCCTTGTGCCTTTTTCCACGAGTGACTTGAGCACGAGTTCGGCCATCTCTCCTGCGCCTATAATGAAGACACTTTTGTCAGCGAAATCCTGAAAGATTTTTTCCGCAAATTCCACCGCGACAGAGCTAATGGATACCTTGCCCTGTGCGATGCAGCTATCGGAACGAACGGCCTTGGCCACATTTAGGGCCTGTTGGAAGAGCTGATGTAATACCTTGTCGGTTGCCTCACAGGAGGCCGCCGTCATGTAGGCCTCTTTCACCTGACTCACTATCTGCGACTCGCCTACCACCAGAGAATCGAGGCTTGAGGACACGTGGAAGAGATGTTTCACCACCTTGGAGCCGCTATAACAATACATATGGTCCCTAAATCTCTCAGTGGCTATGCCATGAAATTCAGACAAAAAGTCTATCACGGCATCCCCATTAAGGGTGTCTTCTGGTGAACAGGCGTATAGCTCCACCCTGTTACAGGTTGAGAGTATTACCGTCTCGCTGTAGGGAAACCTCTTGCGAAAGGACTCAAGGGCCTCCGCAACCGTGGAGGGGGTGAAGGCCAATCGCTCCCTCACATCCACGGGTGCTGACTTATGGTTAAGTCCTACGACCAGTAAATTCATCGTTTGTTCTCAAACTCTTTTATAATAAGCCGTGAATCTTCTTTTGAAACCTTCTGATAGCCGTGCTGGGCGCCTAGAAAGAACGTGCCCAGAAGGGTGAAGAGCACCAGCATAAAGGCGGCGATGGTAAGGGCAGCCACCTTGTTACCATGCATCGAAACCCCCACCCGAAGGTGTAACAGGGCGGCATAAAAAAGCCAGGTCACTAACCCCATTACCACCTTTGAGTCAAGATACCACTGCGGTCCAAGGGCGTTGGAGTATTTCATCCAGAAGGCCCCAAGCACCAGCCCCAGGGTTAGGAGTGGGAAGCCGAAGCTCAGCGTCTTCCACATCATGGTGTCCAACCTCTCAAGGGACGGCAGCCCATGAAAGACCGGTCCGAAGAGTTTGTGCTTCAACTGTCTCTGCTGGGTCAAATACATGACACTTAAGACAAATGTAAGCGTGAAGGCTGCATAGCCCATAAAGAGTGGAATAGTATGGGCAATCAACCAAAACTTGCTGAGATTTGGTGGTGCGACCAGGGCATTTCCTTCCAAACCTAGCGCCCAGAGGCACAAGGCCGTCACTGTGGGGAACAGGAAGGCGCCCATGGATGGTACGTTGTATAGATACTCTACTACCATAAATACCGCGACCATACACCAGATTAGTAAAATGAGTGATTCGTATAGGTTGGTTATAGGTATGTTGCCGGCCCTTGCTGCAAGGATGCCAACAAAGACGGTGTGCAGCAGAAATGCAGCAATGGGCAGACGGTCCGCCCATCGCTTGCTGAAGCTGTCGGGCCTTGTAAGATGCCCAAGCTCCCAGATGCTCGCAAGGAGATATAGGAACGTTACAATTGTGAAAGGGTTATATAATACGCCGAGGCTCATGGCAGTAATTAATCTTTTCTATAAGTAATTAAAGTTTAAATAAATGAACCCCTTTAATCAACATAATTTTATCTAATCGGCAACTGTTCAGGGATACGGCAATCATGTAATTAAGTTGGTATACAGACATATGTAAGATGTATATGGGGACTGCTGAAGTTGTTTCTTCTTTTTTCAGGCAAAAAGTCTTATTATTATAATTGAAGGAAGCCAGCTCTCGCAAGGAGGCTATAAGTGGTTAAGGTGAAACACTATAGGTGCGATTACTGCGGTGCAGAGATGCCTCTGCTTCCAGTTGCCTTTATGTGCCCCGAATGTGGCCTGAGGCACTTTTTTGAGGTAGATAGGGAGTCCTGCACGAACGAACTCCTTGTGCCTGAAATAAAATGCCCTAGGGAAAGGTTTCCTAAAAAGAAGAAACGGAAAGGCGCTGACCCCAAAGGTAAGCGTGCCACATAGGGACAAGGCCCACTATTTACTTATCTTACAAGTCCTTTCCTCAAGACATAAGCTATTATGGCACTATGGAATATGTCCTTTACAAGGATAGGTTATGGTGTTAAAATTCGCCTGTTAATACCACAAACCGTATGGTAATCACCAAAAGACTATGAGGCCCCCGCGCTTTCTTATCTTTGTCTTTCTATTTTCAATTCCTCTACCCTATATCATTTTTGGTAATTCCTGGGACCATGTTGCCCTCGGCCAGCATCCCTGTGGCAAGGCCGTTACTACGCACCCCGCCTTCCAGTACTACCCACAGATATGGGGCACAAATATCCTCTGGCTAGATCGCAGAAGAGGTAATTCTGATATCTATATATACAATTATGCGAAAGAAAAGGAGGTTCGGATACTCCCAGGCACAGAAGAGGTAAGCTCCATCAACGTCTATAAAGACCATGTGGTATATCAAGCGTGGGGAGGCAACTGGGACGTGTGGCTGCTCAACCTCAAAAGCGGCAACAAGAGGCAAATATCTGCCAGCACCTCGTGGCATGAGATGTTGCCGAGGATATGGGGGGACTTCGTCGTTTGGGAGGACTGGCGCAACGGATACGGGCTTGGCGACATCTATCTCTACAACCTTAAGACAAAAGAGACGCGCCAGATAACCAGCGATCCAGACCCACAGGGCAAGCCAGACATATATAAAGACACGATTGTCTGGCACGATAAACGTCATGACAACTGGGACATATATTTGTACGACCTTACCAAAGGGGAAGAACGCAGACTGACGGATGACCCTGCCGACCAGTTCAGCCCGGTTGTCTATGGCGACTACATCGTGTGGGTAGATGCCCGTAACGGCAACTGGGACATCTTCATGCACGACCTCTCCACCGGTGCCACCAGGTGCATATGCGACGAACCCTCCAAGCAGTGGTGGCCTCAGATATGGAAAAACAGGGTCTTATGGGCAGATGAAAGGAAGGAGTCTAGCGCTATCTATGTCTACGATACAGCAACTGGTCAGGAAAGGTCACTCTGCGATTCTCTCGCCCCTCAGCGACAGCCCGCAGTCTACGAGGATCGAATAGTGTGGATGGATTTTAGAAACGGTAACCCAGAGGAGATAAGACAGGGAAACTGGGACATATTTGTTACATCTTTACCTATTTATCGCATCACCACCATGATTAATTATCCATAACCTTGTCCACGGGTGGAACCTACACCATGAGTGTATTAGAGATTATCAAAAAAAGACGTAGTGTGAGGAGATTCCAAGGCAGTAGGGAAATATCCAAGGAAATCATAGACGAGCTGATAGAGGCACTGATATGGGCCCCTAGTGCCGGAAATCTCCAGAGCCGGAGATTCTACTTTGTCCGCAACCAGGCAGTCAAAGACGGTCTTGTAAAGGCCGCCTGGGGACAGGGCTTTATTGCTGAGGCCCCCCTGGTGATAGTTGCCTGTGCAGACATGCACATAGGGACGTACTACGGCAGCCGTGGTACAGAACTGTACGCCCTTCAGGACGTGGCCGCAAGCATACAGAACCTCCTTCTCTTGGCCTACGAACACGGCTTGGCAACAGTTTGGGTAGGTGCCTTCGATGAGCAGGATGCAGCAGAGGCCCTCAAGCTCCCAGGGCATCTGCGCCCGGTGGCAATAGTCCCTGTGGGTTATCCGGCAGAGGAGCCGTTTGCTCCCAGGCGTGTGTCCGATAAGAATGCAATCGAGTTTATTGATTAAAAAGTAGCCTCTGGGCCACAGGGCTTCAGCACTGCGGTACCCACTAATGGAGGGATGCTGCAGGGTTTTAACCCTGCGCACCACCCAGGCTGTAGTTGCCCCATTTGTGGGCCTATGCAATGTAGCGTTGGAGCCGTGCCAAAGGCAGGTCTGCCTTCAGCGTAACTTCCTCCAACGTTTGAACTTTAGACCTGTCCGTGATTTCCATTCCCTTTGATGGACGACGAGCAAGAGCCGCCACCCTCCCCCAGCCCCTCCCATCAAGTGAGGGGGAAGAAGAAGTAAAGCCATTAAGAGACGTGAAAGAAAGAGTTTTGTAGCGTCCGCTCTCCGCAAGCGGACAGACCTGAAGGTCTGTCCCTACATCTCCTCTGGTGTTTGGATGCCCAGGAGTGTTAGCCCGTTTTTCAAGACCTGTCTTACCGAATCGGAGAGGAGTATCCTCGCCCTGGTTAGGCCTTCGTTATCGCTGATAATGCGGTGATGATTGTAGTAGCGGTTGAATACGCCGCAGAGGTCTAATAAATAGTTACACACGATTACTGGCTCACAAGAGCGGGCAGCTCCCTCGATGACCTTGGAAAATTGTTCTAACTTCCTGACCAGTAGATACTCGTCCTTCTCCTTGAGCAGTCCGTAATCTACCTTTGTACCCACTGGCTTGCCGTATTTCCTCATCACACTGCAGAGCCTTGCGTGCGTGTACTGGACGTAGGGGCCGGTCTCTCCCTCAAAATTCAAGACCACGTCCCAGTCGAACACAACGTCCTTTGTCCGCCTGGTTGATAAATCAGTAAAGATGACTGCCCCGATTCCCACCTGCCGTGCTACGAGGTCCTTGTTCCTCAGTCCGGGGTTTTTCTCCTCTATTATCTCTTGTGCCCTGGTTACTGCCTCGTTCAGGACTTCTTCCAGGAGGATAATCTTGCCCTTCCTGGTGGACATCCTGCCGTGCTTGAATTTTATAAGACCAAAGTCAACGTGGGTGCAGTCCTTTACCCAGTTGCAGCCCATCAGCTCAAGTACCTTGAAGAATTGTCTGAAGTGCAGCTTCTGCTCGGAGCCTACAACGTAGAGCATCTTTGCGAACCCGTATTCCTTTTGGCGATACTCTGCGGCGCAGATGTCACGTGTGGCATACAGGCTGGCCTCATCCCTTTTCTTCAAGAGACAGGGCGGCATGTTGTATTTATCCAAATCAACAATGAGTGCCTCCTCACTCTTCATTGCAAGCCCAGCGGCCTTCAAGCTGTCAACGGTATCCTCAAGCATCTCGATATAGAAACTCTCACCCGTGTAGTAATCGAATTTTATTCCCAGTGCATCATATATCTTATTAAACTCTTTTAGGCTCAGGTCCTTGAAATGTTCCCATAGCTTTCTTGTTTCAGGCTCACCCTCCTCAAGCCTCTTAAACGCTGTCCGGGCCTCTTCTTCGAGAGAGGGGTCTCTCTCCGCCTCTTCGTGGAATTTAACATATAGGTCGTTTAAGGCGCCTATGGGGTCATGGCGCAGGGCATCCTCGCTGCCCCAGTGCCTGAAGGCCGTTATAAGCTGGCCGAACTGTGTCCCCCAGTCCCCTAGGTGGTTTATTCCTATAACCCGATAGCCGAGTGCCTTGTGGAGCCTGTAGAGGGTGTTGCCGATTACGGCCGAGCGGAGGTGATGTACACCAAGGTGCTTCGCAATATTCGGGGACGAATAGTCTATGACAACCGTTTTACCACTGCCCAGGTCGAGGTGGCCGTAGCGGTCTTTTTGACCGGCAACGTCCTCGAACACCCACTGTGCCAGTTCTTTTCTGTTGACAAAGAAATTGAGGTAAGGTCCATGCGCCTCTACCTTGGTTATTTGCTCTCCCGTCAGCGGGGCGCTTGCTAAATCCTTTGCAATCAGCGCGGGAGCCTTCTTGAATTTTTCCTTAAAAGTAAAA
>JBHICS010000022.1:0-8492 GCA_046759685.1 Candidatus Brocadiales bacterium
AATTTGAGTGTGGATTTGAAGATAAAGAAGGGGGCAGGGGCCTTTGTCTGTGGAGAAGAAACAGCACTTATAGCCTCTGTAGAGGGCAAAAGAGGGATGCCTCGCACACGCCCACCCTACCCGGCAATTTCCGGACTGTGGGGGAGGCCCACCTGTATAAACAATGTGGAGACATTGGCCAATATCCCCGCAATAATTGAGAAGGGGGCAAAGTGGTTCAGCAGCATTGGGACTGAGGGCAGTAAAGGTACAAAGATATTTGCCCTGGCAGGCAACGTCAGGAACACCGGACTTGTCGAAGTCCCCATGGGCACCACCTTAAGGGAGATAATCTTTGACATAGGGGGTGGCATTGCCCGTAAAAGGAACTTTAAGGCCGCACAGATTGGTGGCCCGTCGGGTGGTTGTGTGCCTACGGAGTATCTGGATACACCCATTGATTATGAATCCCTGCAAAAGGTGGGTGCTATCATGGGCTCAGGGGGCCTCATTGTCATAGACGAGAAGGCATCTATGGTGGAGATGGCCAGATATTTTATAAACTTCATACAGGACGAGTCCTGTGGAAAATGTGTCCCCTGTAGAATAGGCACCAGGAGGATGCGGGAAATCCTTTCCCGAATAGTCGACGGACAGGGAAGGGATGGAGACGTAGAATTACTCTCTGAACTAGGTACTCAGATAAAAGAGACCTCGCTCTGTGGTCTAGGGCAGACCGGACCGAACCCTGTCCTGTCAACGATTAGGTACTTTAGGCATGAGTACGACGCCCTAATCAGTGGCGAATCACCCGAGAAGAGCCAAAAGCCAGCAAAGGTCTCCTCAAGCGCCTCAAAGAGGATGTGATGAAGATTATTTCCATAGCCGGCACCAGTAGTGAAACCGGTAAGACAACCGTCGGTGCCTTTATTATAAAGGCTCTTGGAGATATAAGCGCACTGAAGATCACTGTCCGCCATGAGGGACAATGCCCCAGGCACAAAGACGACTCCTGCGACGGCTGCACATATGAAGAGAACACCCTATTCAGGATAGTCATCGACCCCGTGATTCTTGCAGAAACAGGCAAGGATACTGCCAGGTATATTAAGGCTGGAGCCCCAAGGGTGGTATGGCTTCAGACAAATTCAGAATGCGCCAAGGAGGGCACACGCAGGGCCCTGAGGCTTTTCGGTGACAGGGCTACTGTGTTGATTGAGGGGAACAGGTTTCTTGCCGTCGGGGATGCAGACATAGCAATCATGGTCATCTCTCCCGATTCGGAAAAGATAAAACGCTCTGCAATGGAGGTATTCGGGAAGATTGACCTGTTTGTCATAAACAAACGACCCGGCCATCGAGAAGAACTCATTGCATCCACAAAGGCAAGGCTAATATCAATGGGCTGCAAGGTTCCCATAATAGTCCTTGACCCATACAACCCAGAGCCAACCGCACAGGATAAATTGATAGAGCAAATTAAAGGGGCGCTTAACCCTCCTGTGGGAATGGCACTGTAAAGCCCTTTTGCCCTTCTACAGAGGAGCAAGATGAAAACAAGATGGACATATCGGCCTCTTGACGAAAAGCTTCAGGCCCATCTTGCCTCCAGCCTACGTATCTCGCCGCTCTTGGCACGGCTTCTAATTAACCGTGGAATAAATGACTCTGACTCTGCCCACGCCTTTCTCCGACCAAAGATGACATACCTTTCAAACCCCACCGAACATCCAGAAATGGAAAAAGCCGCCAGACGGCTGGTACAGGCCGTAAGAACCGGTGAGAGGATAGCTATATACGGCGACTACGACGTAGATGGCGTGACAGGTACTGCGCTCCTCCTACAGTTTTTTAATCTCCTCAAGGCAAACACAACCTGGTACATACCACAGAGAACAGGCGAAGGGTACGGACTTAACCAGGAGGCCATAGAGGGACTGGTGAAGGATGGTGTGAAGGTAATAGTTACTGTGGATTGCGGTATTACATCCACAAGGGAGGCAGATATACTCAGGGCTAAGGGCATGGACCTTATAATTACTGACCACCATGAGCCCGGAAGTGACCTTCCCAAGGCCCTAGCCATAATAAACCCAAAGCTACCGGACTCTGGTTATACATTCCGGGAGTTTTCTGGGGTAGGATTGGCGTTTAAGCTCTGCTGGGCCCTGGCAGAGATACTTTCAATGCAGAAGAAGGTAACACCACAATTCAGGGCATTTCTAATGGATGCCATTGGGCTAGCGGCCCTTGGCACCATAGTGGACTCAGTTCCCCTGACGGGCGAAAACCGCATCATAGCCAAGTATGGCCTGGAATCCCTGAACAAATCGGAGAACCCAGGAATCCAGGCACTTAAAGAGGTCTCAGACCTGGCTGGCTCTACCATTAGAGCTAGGGATGTGGAATTCAGATTGGGCCCCAGATTAAATGCAGCAGGAAGACTCTGGGATGCGACCTTTAGCCTGGAACTATTAACTATACAGCAGCCGGACAAGGCGAGACAACTCGCCCAGCATCTCGAAAAAAATAACCGCGAGAGACAAAAGATTCAGACAGAGATGCTAGATTCCACCAGAGAGATGGTCAAAAACGAGGTAGATCTTGATTCGACCTGGGTTATTGTTCTGGCTAGTGAGTCCTGGCACCAGGGTGTAATCGGAATCGTTGCATCTCGATTGGTAGAAGAGTTTAACAGACCGACAATTATGATAGCCATACGAGGAGGCGAAGGTCATGGCTCTGCCCGTTCAGTACCGAGCTTCCACCTCCCAGCAGCACTGGAGGCATCCAGGAGTAAACTCATATCATTCGGTGGACATTCCCAAGCCTCCGGCCTCAGAATAAGAAAGGAAGACGTCGATGACTTCAGGGACTTGATAAATAAGTTTGCCTCTGCCGGCCTGAAGAAAGAAGACCTTCTGCCCACGCTGCACACAGACGGTGAGTTGCCGCTAGAGGATATCTCCATCCAACAGGTGAGAGAACTAGAACATCTTGCCCCACACGGGGAGGGCAACCCTGAACCACTCTTTATTACGGGTGGGCTGCAGGTAGCTGGCCAACCTTGCAGGGTCGGTGGACAATCAGGACGACACCTAAGCCTCTACCTACGCCAGGGAGACGTCTCCTTCAGGGCCATTGCCTTCGGTATGGGGAAAATGCTTCCGCAAGTAGAACAACATTACGGACCAATATCTATTGCTTTTACACCTAAAATATCTCATTGGAGAGGCGAGGCCATAGAGCTTGATGTAAAAGCCCTTCGGTTCGATTAGGAAAGGGGAGAAACAATGACCATCGCACGAAAATTGAAGGCTTACCTGGACGAAAACAATGTGCCGTATAAGGTAGCCACACATCAGGAGGTATACACTGCTCAGGAGGTGGCCGCAAGCCTACACGTCCCCGGAAAAGACCTTGTGAAAGTAGTAATAATAAAGACAAAAGAGAAGTATGTCATGACGGTACTACCTGCCGACCACAAGGTAAACGTTGAGAAGGTACGGACGCTGCTGCATGACTCAGAGGCAAGACTTGCGACAGAGGGGGAATTCAAGACCCTGTTTCCAGACTGTGATGTGGGGGCAATGCCGCCCTTCGGAAATCTGTACGATGTGGGGGTGTACGTGGACAAATCCCTTGCCGAGGAAGAGGATATAGTCTTCCAGGCAGGTAGCCACGTTGAGACTATAAAGTTGAAGTACAAGGATTTCGATCGGCTGGTCGGACCAGAAGTAGTTGATTTCGGACAACATCTATAGGAGAAATCCTTATGGCAGAGAAGAAGCGCCTGACGGACTACGCCACCTGCGGGGGCTGAGCTGGCAAGGTACCCATGGAATGCATGGCGGGTGTGCTGGCCGATTTGCCGGACTTCCCCAACGGTGACCTCCTTGTGGGACCAAAGACCTTCGATGACGCCGGGGTATTCCAGGTAAACGACCAGATGGCACTGGTGCAGACCCTTGATTTCTTCACACCCATTGTGGACGACCCTTACGATTACGGTCAGATAGCCGCCGCTAATGCCCTCAGTGATGTATACGCCATGGGGGGCACGCCTCTCACGGCCATGAATATTCTCGCCTTCCCCACAAGGGAGGTTGATCCCTCTACCATTACACAGATACTAAAAGGTGGGGCGGATAAGGTACATGAGGCAGGTGCGGCAATCGTTGGGGGTCACACCTTACAGGATTCGGAGATAAAGTACGGCCTTTCCGTCACTGGTCTTGTTCATCCTAAGAAGGTAATTAAGAACTCGGAGATAAGGCCGGGCGATGCAATCATACTGACGAAACCTCTAGGAGGCGGACTTATTATCTCGGCCCTAAAGGCCGGTGAGGCCCGCGAAGAGGAGGTGGCAGCGATGATTGCCGTGATGAAGGAGCTTAACAAGGCCGCCTCCGAGGTGATGATTGAGCTGGGTGTAAGCGCCTGCACCGACATCACTGGGTTCGGCTTCCTGGGCCATGCCTATGAGATGGCCCTGATGAGCAAGGTAACACTGTCCTTCTCAGCCCAGAAGATACCCTTCCTGCCAGGCTCCCTGCGCCATGCAAAGATGGGACTGATGCCGGGGGCATCGGTACTCAACAAGGACTATCTATCAGATAGCGTCAAGGTAGAGGGAGATGTCTCGGAGGACCTCCTTGAGGTACTCTTTGACGCCCAGACCTCAGGCGGTCTGCTAGTGGCCCTCCCCGTTGATAGGGCAGACCTATTCCTAAGAAAACTCAACGAAAAGGGCGTTAGAGATGCCGCCGTTGTTGGGGAGGCACTGGAAAAGAAACAGCTTCCACTACAGGTAAAACCCTGACGCAGGGAAGGTGCTTCTCTTGTATTGTGCAAGGATGTAATATCGCTAGCCCTGTGAGAAGAGCATTTATGCAGAATGAATTCAAGTTACTACCTCCCCTTGCAGCAATCCTGTTATTGTTCACCTTCCTGGACACGGCCTGCGGACTCAAGGACGACCTCAGAGGTTACGATGAGGAGATGTTTGCACAAAAACGGACCTCGATGGTTAAGACGCAAATCAAGGCCAGGGGTGTTAAAGACACACGAGTGATTGAGGCCATGATGTCTGTGCCCAGGCATCTATTTGTTCCCGAGCGCCAGAGGATATACAGTTACGAAGATACACCCCTGCCCATAGGCTCCGGACAGACCATCTCCCAGCCCTATATAGTCGCCTTCATGACAGAACTCCTGGAACTCGATGAAGACGATACCGTACTAGAAGTGGGCACAGGCTCGGGTTACCAGGCAGCAGTTCTCGCCGAGGTCGTAAAAAAGGTCTTCACAATAGAAATAAAGGAACGATTAGGGCTGCTTGCCAAAGAGAGACTCAAGTCCATGGGTTACACAAATATAGATGTACACATTGGCGACGGCTATAACGGGCTTCCTGGCGAGGCCCCATTTGACGCCATTATTGTCACCGCCGCAGCCGCTCATATCCCTGAACCCCTGATTAAACAGTTAAGGCCAGGGGGGCGGATGGTAATACCCGTGGGCAGCCCCTACGGGCGCCAGAGTTTGAACCTTGTAACAAAAAAAGAGGATGGGGAAATACAAAAGGAAACAATAATCCCTGTACGCTTTGTACCACTGTTGAGGGAGAAGTAGGGATGGAGTTAAATCCTCGTTGTTCTTTGTGTCAAATCTTACCACATTGCTGTCGCCACGTTTTTTTGTAAGAAAGCTTCCACATCCTGGACCTCCGTAGAGGAAAAGAGGTGTTAGACTGATATAATATAAGAAAAAGGGTTCGTATTAACGAAAGTAGGACGATACTCTCGTTCTACAAGGTTGCCCTGTAGAGAGATGTGGGTCTGTTTAAAGATATTCCTTCTCAGCTTGCTCTTAAGCTCCTGCGCATTGCATGTACCAGAGGGGACGGTCTCTCCGGGCAGACCCGCCCAGGAGACAGCGGGCAGGCCGGCCTATATAGAGGCGGTGCCTAACTTTGTGGGTGTAGCTAGTGGCTTGGTGAGATTTGTTTACGTTACAGTCCTTGACCAAGAGCGAAAACCCTTGCCAGGTCAGGAGGTGAGGGCCGTGATAGCTGACCCAGCCGTGGCCATCCTGGATAATGACCGCCGGTTTACTGATGAAGAAGGCAAAGTCACTTTCACCCTTACGGGGGTAGGCTTCCCTGATTACACGACTCTGACTTTCTATGTTGAAGACCTATCTTATTCGATAGTGGTAGATGGGTTTTCGGCCAGTATGGCTTAAAAAGTTTATAGGAATTGGCCTCCTGTCAATTCTTCTGCTTTCCTGTGCCCAGTATGAGCTGCCCAGAGAGGTGCTGCCCGCCAGTGGGCCGGCTTTATAGAGGCGAGTCATGTTTTCAATTACCGCTGGCAGCGGAGCGGTCCGTACCATCTAGGACACCGTACTAGATGGTGCCCGGAATCCGGTCCCTTACATGCTTCTCTGCACCAGGAATGATACGCCAAGCCGTGTATTGGTACGACCAGAGAGTTTATTAACCAATGAGAAAGGAAAGGCCGTTTTCACCGTAAACGTGATTAGCTACTTAACGGGTGGGGCCTTTATAACCTTTACAGCAGATAGGTCATCTGCCGTGGTGGAGAACCAGTTACATCTTACTGTAGATGGAGAGAGAGCGTGCCCGGCCCGGGATGACCGGCTAGCTATTAGGAGGTTGGTTTTTGCCTTTGGGCCCTTACAAGTAAATCAGGTCTCTTCGTGCGGGTGCGTTCCCTTGCCTGCTCATCGCGCCATCTCTGTATCTCCTCATGATGTCCAGAGATAAGCACGTCAGGCACCTTCTGGCCCCTGAACTCCCTGGGCCTGGTGTACTGGGGATACTCCAAAAGGCCGTCCCTGAAGGATTCGACCGCAGATGAGTCCTCATCTCCCAATACCCCCGGTACCAGCCTTACCACTGCGTCAATTACTGCCATTGCCGGTATCTCACCACCACTCAGTACGTAATCGCCAATGGATATCTCCAGAAAATCGAAACCCTGCCTTATCCTCTCGTCAAGGCCCTCATAGTGGCCGCAGACCAGCATGAGCCGATTCTCCTTGGCAAGAGACTCTGCAATGGACTGTGAGAGTCTTTCTCCCTGTGGTGTGAGAAGCACCTTTCTTGCAGGTTCACTACCGTCACTTTCTACCCCCTCGATAGCCCTGAATACGGGTTCGGGCATCATCACCATGCCAGGACCACCGCCATACGGTCTGTCGTCTACCTTCCTGTGTTTATCTAGGCTATAGTCCCTGATATTCCAGAGATGATAGCTTACTAACCCCTTTTCCTGTGCAAGCCTGAGCATGCTGTGCCCCAGGACCGCCTGAAACGCCTCCGGAAATAGGGTCAATATGTCAATGCGCATATGAAAACCAAGTCTTATAATTAAGGAACTATGGCATCAACGCCCAACGGATATGCCATGTCGCTTTAAGATAACGGCCACTTTCTCTGAAGGCTGCGCTCCCACACTTAGCCAGTACTCAATCCTATCCTTCTTGAGTACCTCTCTCTTTGCGTCATCCTTCACTAATGGGTCATAGTATCCAACCTCCTCAATGGCCTCGCCGTCCCTCTCCTCATGGACATCAAATATGCCTATCCTGTAGAAAGGCCTATTCCTACGGCCCATCCTCTTCATTCTTATTCTTACCACTTCCTTCCTCCTATTGGGTTAATACAGGTCAATCATCCCTTCTTGCCCCTTCCCATGCCCATCGGGAAAGCTCCCTTGGGCATGCCCATCTTCATGGGGCCGCTACTACTTACCTGCCTCAGCATCTTCTTCATAAACTTAAACTGTTTCAGGAGCTGGTTTACGTCCTGAAGGGTGGTACCACTACCCCTGGCTATCCTTGCCCTGCGGCTCCCACCGATAATATCAGGTTTCAACCGCTCCTCTTTGGTCATGGACCGCATCACTGCCTCTATCTTATCCATCTGACGGTCGTCAACGTCTAGTCCATCCAGCTTGTTACCCATCCCGGGTATCATACCCAAGATCTCTTGCAGAGGGCCCATCTGCTTCACCTGTTGAAGCTGGCCCATAAAGTCCTCCAGCGTCAGAGTGTCGTCCTTTATCTTTCTGGCAAAAGACTTTGCCTGCTCTTCATCCGTTACAGCCTGGGCCTTCTCGACAAGTGTTACCACATCACCCATTCCAAGGATTCTAGACGCCATGCGGTCAGGATAAAACTCCTCCAGCTTATCCAGCTTCTCTCCCACACCTACAAATTTTATGGGCTTTCCAGTAACCGCCTTAACAGACAGCGCTGCTCCTCCTCGTGTGTCTCCATCGAGTTTTGTCAAAATAGCGCCGTCAAACTCTAGCTGGGAATTAAATTCCTTGGCACTATTGACGGCGTCCTGGCCCGTCATGGAATCGCACACAAAGAAGATGTGGCTGGGCTCTAACTTGTCCCTGATGTCCCTCAGCTCGTTCATCAGTTCATCATCTATATGAAGTCTACCCGCCGTATCCAGTATGATTGCGTCTAGAGAT
>JBHICS010000023.1:0-8262 GCA_046759685.1 Candidatus Brocadiales bacterium
ACCGCGCAGACCCCGGGGATAGTGGCACAGTGGAAGCGCAGTGAGCATGCCTCTCCGCCGGGAGGAGAAGAGGTTGTAGGCTGTGACAAATGCCATGGAAATAATCACGAGAAGCTCAATATGCCCTCCTACAATACCTGCGGCGGATGCCACAAGGAGCAGATGGCGGGGCACACGGAAGGGGAGGTAGGCTCGCACGCACATGCATACAGGGTAAGCGTCCTCGAGGCCGCCTGGCAGATAGAAAAACCCGCCGAAGAGGTCTCGGCGTGTGCCACCTGTCACGCCATTGCCGAGAACAGGTGCGACGGATGCCACACCAGGCACGACTTCTCACTGGCCGAGGCCCGAAAGCCAAATAATTGCGGGGTCTGCCACACCGGGGATGACCACTATGAGTACGAGATGTACATGCAGTCCTATCACGGGATGCTCTATCAGGCAGAGGGTGCCCTATGGGGCTGGTTAGAGCCCTTAAAACCTGAGAACTATAAGGCACCTACCTGTGCCTACTGCCACATGCAGGGAGGAGAACACAACGTGATGAAGTCAGCCACCATACACACCAACATGGGGACGTCCCTGGTGGACAGAGGTGCCCCGAAATTTAAGGCAAAACGTGACGGGTGGGTTAAGCTATGCCAGGGATGTCACTCGCCCAGGTTTGCCAGGGACCAGCTAGAGGCCATGGACGAGGCCGTCAAGGTGAGCTTTACCAAGTATCGTGAGGCCATGGGCATATTAGCCAGCCTATATCAGGAAGGGGTTCTAGACCCCATGCCAGAGGATTTGGCCCCTGACTGGACCGGGCACCACACCTTCAGCGTCTTTCCCGGGGGGGAGGGACGTATGCATAACACCTCAGAGGTAGAGAGACTGAGCTTTGAACTCCTGGTGTATATCACTAATGCTGTTTATAAGGCCATGAGTCACTTTGCTTGGTACAATGCCACCTATGGGCTCGGTGCATTTAAGCAGGACCGCTGGCTGACCCAGATAAAGGCAGAGGCAAGCCGGCTCAGGAGGTTTGCAACTATAGAAGAGAAGCTGGGCATAACTCATGAGGCAGATGAGTTCTGGAAACACGGGGAGTATACTGACCTGCTTCTTGGCTGGAAGATAAAGGGAGGGAAGGTAGCCTCAAAAAGGTAGCATTAATAAGAAAACCAAAAAGGGTAGCACAAGAAAAATTGTGCTACCCTTAATTTTTTTATCTCCTCCTACCGCCTTCGGCAAAGGTCCTGTCGTAGAGGAGTCCTGCGGCCATACCGCCCAGCATCGGGCCTATCCAATATATGATGTGGTTTTCAAAGAAACCCGAGGCAAGGGCCGGACCGAACGTCCGGGCAGGGTTCATGGAGCCACCTGTTATGGGTCCACCCACCAGGACACCAATAAGAAATACGAGACCTATGGCGAGACCCCCAAGGCCCTTGGG
Source organism: Candidatus Brocadiales bacterium (assembly GCA_046759685.1). GTDB lineage: Bacteria > Planctomycetota > Brocadiia > Brocadiales > Bathyanammoxibiaceae > JBHICS01. Next base: position 1,439 of record JBHICS010000023.1, read on the forward strand.
CGCCCGAGGGTCGACAAGTGTGGCAAAGAGAGTAAACACCAAGAAGAACGTAAGGATAATCTCCATGGTCAGGGCTTGATAAATGTTAACACCTGTGCCTAGCTTTGTGACCCCGAGATTGACCGAGGCTAGTGCATCAGGAAATAGTACCTTCAGGAGAAAACCTCCCAACGCAGCACCTATGATTTGAGAACTTATGTAGAATATTGCCGTGTTGGCCTCCATCCTTTTGGTGGCCCAGAAGGCAACGGTGGCTGCTGGGTTTATGTGTCCGCCGGATATATAGCCTATGGAGTATACTACCGTCACCACAACAAAGCCAAAGGCAATGGCTATACCCAAGAGACCTATTCCCGGCTCCCCAGCCTGCTTTAAGTAGTAATCTGTGCAGATTGACCCAGCACCAATAAAGACTAGCATAAAAGTGCCCACAGCCTCAGCGACATATGGTTTATAGTCATCCATATCTCTTTTCTCCTGTTGAGGGTAATGTTTAGGTACTTTCCAAAGTGCCTGTAAGTGCAGTGTGGGCTGTCTTATCTTAGGACGGTCGCATAAAGAGTACCCACCCCATTTTTCATGGCTTTTAAGTACTTATGGCGTTTCAATAGGGCAGTTGATTCTGCGAGAGGCTATCACATGGGACTATTCCTGTCAAGGGAAAAATATCACAAGCGTCCCATATATAGTACATTTATCGACCCATCAGTCCCCTATATATAGCCGTTTCCTTTTCTGCCTCTTCCTCCATGCCCTTTTTTTTGTACGCATCGCCTAACTGGTAATGGGTCCGGGGGTTACGCGGATTCAACTCTATAGACTTCTTGAATGCCTGAATGGCCTCGTCCACGGCTCCCTTCTTGACAAGGGCCATGCCTAGGTTCACATAGCCCATCTCGGGGTGATGGTCAAACTCTATCTGTTTCTTGAATTCGGCGATAGCCTCGTCAATGGAGCCCTTCCTTATGTAAAGTACGCCCAAAAGGGAGTGCATGTTCCCTTTATCTGGGTAGTTATTTAGTTTGTCCAGGCAGATTACTATACCCTCATCCGTCATGCCCTTATCGTAATAGGCAAGTGCAAGTTCATAGTGTATCCGAGGGTGTTTGGGGTCTGTCTCCAGAACCTTCCGGTATTCACGGATGGCATCATCGAGCCTGCCCATGTTTACGTAAGTAACTCCAAGCTCGAAGCGGGCATCGACAAAATTCGGGTCTGCCTCTAGGGCCTTTTTGAATTCGGTAATCGCATCCTCGTATATGCCATACTCCGCGTAATTTTGTGCCTGCATATAATGAGTCCGGACCTGGAGCTGAGGTATGTCTTTATTTGGGGCTTCTGGCTTGTCCTCTGCCTTTACCAGTGTTCCGGATGAAATGCCTATAAGCATTGCTATACACAGCAAGGTCATTCTCATGAGTTCTCTCCAATCTTTCAAAAAACTACTGATAAGGGTTCTATTGTTTTGGGAAAGGTACCCTTATCGGTACTGATTCCATCAAGAAATAAAACGTAGCTGTATCTACCGTAGTGAATTAGTTTCCGCCCCGCCGCCCTGACGGCCTCTGGGCTTAGACCAAAAAAGAGACACGCCCCGCTACCCTTTTTAAAGGGATTAGATAGGCAAATAAAGAGGGATGTCCCTTCTTTATCATATTTTGTTCCATTCAAGACGAACGCCCCGTCCTCAAACATTAATGAGGATGGAACCGCATTAAGTAATCTTTTTACCACAATATTATTCTCTGGGCCACCCAGTAAGAAAAGTCCTCTGGTTAGGTCCTCCTCTTTTACCTCTACGTCTGGTTTAATTAGTACATGGTGTTTAAAGGATTGCGACAAATTCTTGTACTCCTCAACGAGGCGGCTGCTACCCTGTGTCGGGTAAACAACCAACATCTCCCTATCTCCAAGCACCTTGTCCAGGGTAGAGGGGATTTCTTCAGCAAGGAGACGGCGGAACACGTCAAACTCAGGGTCCACAGACAGGCCCCTGGGTCTTGATTTAGAAAAGAGTGAATATCTCTGGCGAGGTGAATTCATCTCAAGCTGATGTTTTGTCTTTTTACCGTCTGCGGCAGTCAAGACCATGGGCAACAGCAGGCGGTAGCTGGATGTTTTTTGTGATATTTCAAGGTTAACCTTGTAGGGGCCGCCTTTCTCTACCTCCTCTACTTCCGCACTCCGCAGTTCCAGGAGGGGGGCACCCTTCTCGAATACCCATTGTCGAAAGAACCACCCTAAATCCCTGCCGGAAATCTCTTCAAAAGTCTTTCTGAAATCCTCCCATGTAGTCTGCTTCCACTTCCTCTCTCTATACACACTCTTAAGGACCTCTGAGAAGGTCTCAGGGCCAACTAATACCTTGAGCATGTGGAAGACCATAGCGCACTTACCATAGAGTACAGACCGGACGGCCTTATCTGTCCGCGAAACGCTGCCCTCTGTGAAACCCTCAAGGGGAAAGTCGTTCTCATCGTAGATGTGGTTGGCGTATGTCCTTAGTATGTCCCTGCGGTATTCCATGGCAGAACCGGAGTTTATAAGTTCCTTATAATGATAATCTGCCACATAGGTGGTCAGGCCCTCGCACCAGTTGCCATGGTCGGGGTGAGTGAATACAGAGTTCCCCCACCAGCTATGTGCTACCTCATGTCCCAGTGATATGTGCACTATGAACGGTAGCTTCAGGGCGGCCCTTCCCAAGAGGGTGTAGGATGGCATACCGTAACCCGTTGGAAATAAGTTCTCCACTACCGCAAACTTCCTAAAAGGGTAGGGTCCGAACATCTCCTCGTACATTTTCAAATAACGTTTTGTGGCATTAATGTAACTCTCAGATAACCCCTGTTCCTCAGGAAAAAAGAATGTATATAAGTCTATATTGTTGTAGGTATCGTGAGTAACCTGGTACCTGGCCGCTACCAGGAAACAGTTGTCAGATGGATAATCTGCCTCCCAGACAAAGAGAGTCAGTTTGCCCTCTTTCCTCTTCTCAACCAACCTTCCGTGCGTTACCACTTCGTATCTGGAGGGCAACTTTGTCGCCACCCTAAAGGTGGACAGACTGCCATCGGGATGGTCTGCGTACCAACGTGCCCCGGGGGTCAAATATACAAACTCCGGCGTAATGGTGGCCGCAGGTTCTCCATGTGTTTCTAGCGGTTCATATAAGATGCCGTGGTATGAAAGCGTAAGAGAGATTTCATTGCCCCCTAGTGATGGGGGAAGATGGACCTCCACCAGGTCTTCACCGTCCGACCCTCTGCCATTCGGCCGCCTCCACTCAAGCTCCTGAGGCCCAACCCTCACGGACTCTATCTGGAGGCGCTTATTGAGAAGAAAGGTAACCGTCTTTTCCCATGCACCGTGCCCTGTCACTCCTTCCCCTAACCCGATGCTCAGTGTATCGGTAGCGTTAAGGCTATGCGACTCTAGGTCTAACTCCAGGAGGATGTCATGCCCTAGTATTACACAGTTGCCTTCCGCTTTGGGGCATGATAGTAAGAGAGAAAGCACAAGGAGTAGTGAAGATATCTTAATGCCCAGACTCATTACAGCAACATTTTATCAGAAAAGCACACTTGTATAAAGAAGAACTATTGCACGGTCGTTTACGTTTAGTAACGTATCATAATATGTCACAAATTATTTGACAATACATTTATATCTGTTATACTTTTTCCTCGCAATCGGTCACGCTGTTTGAGTTGGGAGGGGTTAAAGCGGGATTGGGTCAAGAAAAACAGGTCTTTTCCCGTCGTTTTAAGATTGGGATAGTCCTAATTGGTGGCAGCTTTGTTTGTAGTTATGCTGCCTTAGCAGTGCTGGGTGGTGCTGTAGGGGCTGATTACCCTTCGCTGAGGAATATCAGTGCAACAATATGGTTTCTTACTTGGATACCATTCTTCGCAGGGTTTATGCTGAGCGGAAGAGAGGGTCTTCAGCATACCAAGGTCTTAATTAGTAGATATATATTTAGACGTACAGAAGAGTAGGTTTGGAAAAGGGGTGGCAGGAAAAATGAAAATAACATAAAGACCTTTGAAGAATAAACGACATTTACAAGCAAGTTACTGTCTTGCGCGTGCTTGTATAGACCTATAGTGTTTTAACGAAGGCTGTCCCGTATTATTATGGGACAGCCTTTTCTTTTTACCAAAGGATGATTGGCTGTGGCGAGTAAAAATTACAAAGAGCTTTACCTAGAGGTAAAGAAGAAGTATGAGGAACTGAAGATAATAAACAACATCATTACCCATATTACGCGTTTCTCAGACCTGAACAAAGTATCCGCGTCTGCCATGGATATGGTGATAAAGCATGTGGGACTAACCTCTGCCAGCATCCTAATAATAAACGAACAACAAGAGGAATTAGTCCTTTATTCTCATGTTGGCTACCCGGCTGAATATATACGTAACATAAGATTCTCTCGTTACAAAAAGGGTACTGGATTGGTCGGTCTAGCTTGGGAGCACTCTACGCCCGTATACTGCGAGGACCTGACGCAGGATTCCAGAAACCCGAGGCGTGAGGAGATGGGAAAGGCCGGGTACAAAAGCGGGGTGTATATTCCCCTGATTTTTAAGGGCACAACCCTGGGGGTGCTGGAACTTCTGTCCAAGTCCGATAAGAATGTAACCTTACAGGATCTGGACTTCCTCAACACCGTGTGCTTGGAGCTGGCCATAGCCCTGGACTACCAAAAGTCCTATAGGGACGCTATGGCACGGGAGATGGAACTCGCAGCCAGGATAGAGGAGATAAAGGTAATGAACGAGATAGACCACCTGGTACTCTATGGTCCCGAGTCTAATAATAAAGGCGAAAGTAGTGGGTTTCTCGACCACCTTACACACATCTTTCGCAGGGTTATCCCCTGTGATAAGGCCTGCCTCTACACGGTGGACTGTAAGAGAGAAGGATTTATCTTGAGCGCAGGCTGGGACTGTAGCGCCGACCGTGAAGAAATAATACCTTTTGAGGAAACAAACCTTACTCAGGTAATAGAAACGGGGATGGTCATCTCTCGTCCCGACCTTACCCTGGAGAGAAAACTCATGCCGTTTGACAGGAGGATATTTGAAAGGGGCTTTCTCTCCGACATAAGGGTTCCACTTATATCTAGGGGAAAGCCCGTAGGGGTGCTGAGCCTGGCCAGTCACAGGGTGGGTGGCTTTACCCCGAACCACCTCAAAATGGCCGAAAAGCTCTCTACGCAGGTCTCTATAGCTCTAGGCAACATAGAAGCCTATAGTAATGTCAAAGAGCTCTATGTAAGTTCAACAGAGGCCCTGTCCTCTGCCCTTGCTGAGAAAGACGCATTCACCAAGGGACATTCCTTGAGGGTATCGAAGCTAGCTACTAAAGTAGGAAGGACGCTCAAATTAGACCCGTACAGACTAAATAACCTGATGTTGGCCGCTCTCCTTCACGATATAGGTAAAATAGGTATCCCTGACAATATTCTTAATAAGCGTAGTGAGCTTAGCGATAAGGAATATTCCGTGCTCAAAAGTCACCCGCAAAAGAGTGTCAATATACTTGAGCCAATAGAGCATCTCAGGGATATCCTCAATGATGTACTCCACCACCACGAAAGCTATGACGGAAGCGGTTATCCCAATGGATTTAGGGGAAATGATATACCCTTGGGTGCCCGCATTATAAAGCTCTGTGATGCCTATGACGCCATGACTACCCAAAGACCGTACCGGGACGCAATGTCATCAAAACAAGCCCTAAAAGAGATAAAGAAGTTCTCCGGGCGGCAATTTGATCCGGAAATATCCGGCGTGTTCCTTTCAATGCTCACCGCAGATTAGCTTTCTGGGATTAAATACGCAAAAACCCTTGTCTAATCTCCAGCCTGTTGTTAGAATTTATGCATGAACGTTCTCCTTAGAAAGCGCACGCTATGGATATTGGTAGGAACTGTTCTGTTTGCCACACTCTTTCCTGTAATACACACAAAGACCTGGAGCCAGACAGAGGCGGAACATTACTACGACAGGGCGCTTGAGAGCTACAACAAGGGGGCCTTTAAGGAGGCCCTGGATGCTGTGCAAAAGGCCCTCGAGATAGAGCCCAGTTCCCCGACTGCCTTTAACTACCTGGGTATAATCCACAAGAGGATGGGACACCTTGAAGAGGCCATCTCGTACTTTAAGAAGGCCCTGGAGGCTGAGCCCGAATTTGCTCCTGCCCACTCGAACCTGGGGATAGCCTACCTGGACAAGGACAAAACAGAGGAGGCCGTTAAAGAGCTGAAGGAGGCCGTAGACCTGGTCCCCACTAGTGCTGAGTTCCACAGCAACCTCTCGCTCGCCTTTGAGAGGAAGGGGATGCTAGAGGATGCTGTAACCGAGGCGATGCGCGCTGCAAACCTTGCGCCTCAAATGGCCGAACCCCACTGGAACTTGGGAAGATTGTATCTTAAGAAAAAGATATTTTTTAAGGCCACCTCCGAACTTAAAGAGGCCATTGCAATAGCACCTGAGCTTGTGCCTGCACGTCACCTGTTGGCTGAGGCCTATTTGACCCAGAATGCCCTTGAAAAGGCGACGAAGGAATGTACAAAGCTTCTCGAGATAAACCCTCAAGACGCCCTGGCGCACGTGAAACTGGGTATCATATACGGAAAGAAGGGTATGACAAAGGAGGCCGTACAAGAGGAGCAGAAGGCGCTTGAGATAGACCCTGGCACAGCAGTCGCCCACGTGGCACTGGGAGACCTGTATGTAAAGGAAAAGAGATTTAACGACGCACTATCCGAGTATGAAGAGGCCGTAAATGTCGACCCTAACCTCGCCAATGCCTAT
>JBHICS010000024.1:0-8046 GCA_046759685.1 Candidatus Brocadiales bacterium
TAAGGAGCGTACGTAGTGAGAAAAATCTCGGCGTCCGCTATATGAGAGGCGAGGGGTAATTTCGCCACGGGTGGCGTCAACGTCTATGGACCCAAGGCCGGTTTTGGAGGCACGGTTTATGGCCTCCTTCACGTCTAACCTCAGGGAATGGATGGTAAGTCCCAGCTTCAATCTCAGACCTTTAGAAACGGTAAAAAAGCCCACCTAAACGGCAGACAGATGCCCCGTATTATTAAGATGTATGTACGGCGTTCCTCGGGGCCGGATTACAGATTCTCCGTGAATAGACTTAGTTTTCTGGGGTTGCTGGGTATGAAAAAATGGGTTGAGATTAGAAGAAGATAACTATGCCAAAGGCGATGACTATCGCTTTGTCCACTGGAAGCTCTTCCTAGCGCCCTTTCTTCCGTACTTCTTGCGTTCCTTCATCCTGCTGTCCCTTGTTAGCAGGCCATGTTCGCGAAGGAGGTCCAAGTGTTTGCTGTCCGCCTTTACAAGGGCACGGGCTATACCTAGTGAGATTGCACCGGACTGGCCCGTGGGTCCTCCACCGAAGACGTTTGCAAATACCCTGTACTTACCCAAGGTGTCCGTAACCTTTAAAGGGGCAAGTACGGCAGCCCTATCTGTATCCCTTGAGAAAAAGTCATTGAGGGGACTCTTGTTTACTGTCACGTTACTGTCGCCCTCTATCAGACGAACCCTGGCAACGGAAGTTTTCCGTCTACCGGTTCCCCACACAAAGTTGTTCTGATTGCCGTTACCCGCTTGTTCTTCTTTAGCCATGCCCTTGCTACACCTCTAATTAAAAGCCATTTCCTTAGGCTGCTGCGCACCGTGGGGATGATCGGGGCCTGCATACACCTTGAGTTTTTTTATCATCTTCTCCCCTAATTTACTCTTAGGCAGCATCCGTCTCACTGCCAGCCTTATTACCCTGTCCGGGTGTTTCTCCAGCATTTCTCCGGCAGGTTTGGTTTTTAGACCGCCGGGATAGCCGGAATAGCGCTTATACGTTTTGTCCTTTAGTTTATTTCCCGTGAGCTTGACCTTTTGAGCATTAACCACTATGACAAAATCACCTGTGTCCACGTGAGGTGTATACTGTGGTTTGTGCTTACCCTGTAAAACGGTAGCTATACGTGTAGCTATCCTGCCCAGCACCTTGCCCTCTGCGTCCACCACATGCCACGCCGTAGACGTCGAACCTGCTTTTGCTACAAAAGTCTTCATCCGTATCTCCCAAACCCTTTTGTCTAAAGATAAAGATATACCAAAAAGCCCCAACCCCTGTCAATAGTAATAGCACGGGTTTGCCAGAAGAGTTCGAGCCCCATAGTCCAGTCTCTGCGCGGACTTATTGTCTTGCAGTGTGCCGCAGGGCCTTAACAATGAGCCATGGACTTATTTGTTGAATGGGAATGCGTTGTTGACAAAGGTATAGCTTTCTTTTAATATTAGCTTCAATTCCAAAAGGGTGGCCGCTTTTATGAGGGTTCTGTCATGTTAACCGTTTATATAAGGACACTTATTTGTATGGCCCTTTTATGTGCTACTTTAAGTGGCGTTTATGCCCAGGAAGAAGTGCCCGAGGGAGCACCAGCGGGAACAGCCGCTACAGAAGCGGCTTCTCTGTTTGACGGTGATTATTATATAATAAACAAGAAACCCGAAACTCCCTACAAGGTGACCAAGGTCATAAGTTCCAATACCTTTTTCCTCGAAAACGGAGAAAGAGTAAGACTGTTGGGTGTAGAGGTAGCTGAAGAAAATGCAGAAAGGGCCCACAGGCTGGTGCGAGGATTGTTGGAAGGGAAAGAGGTAAGGCTTGAGTTTGAGCATAGGAACCGTGATATACACGGAAATCTCCTGGCTACGGTCTACAAGGGCGACATTAATGTAAATATGCTGCTAATAGAAGAGTTCCTCCAGCACACGGAAATAGACCCTTCCCGTTCCTACAGTCCCGCCTATCTTGACTCTTTATTTCCCGACAGGAAAGAGCCGATGGACTTCTGGGAAATAACCCTTGATGAAAAGAGACCGCCTGTGAAAAAAGTTGCCGTCATAAAGCTAAAGGCAAAGGATAAGCCAATAATCAAGGGCGAGTTGCTGAGGGAAGAAAAAGACTACCTGATTATAAGAAGGATGTATGAAGGACTGAAGCTCATCAAGAAAAGGGATATAGAGAGACTGACATTCAAATAAGAAATCCATAGAAGTATTGAAGAGGAGGGGAGGCATGAAGATTCTGGGGAGAAGGGAGTTTCTTAAGAGCGCTGGATTAGCCCTCATTGGGCCCGCCTTGCTGGTGGACGATGTCCTTGCCGGTGGAGCATGCGAGACGTGTAAGTCGAAGAGCAAGGGTGGTGGGGCGCCATGTCCTCGGTGCGCCGCCCGTCACGGAAAAGGGTCACACGGCGGAAAGGTCGACTTGTTCAAGTGCATAAACCGCGTGTGTGATCCCAATAACAAGACAAAACTGGAAAAGAAACATGCACCTGTAATAAGCGTACCCGCCTATCTCAAAGCCAACCAGACCATCTACCTTACCGCGCAAGTGGGCGAGATTGTTCATGGCATGAGCCAGAATCACTGGATCCAGTGGGTTGAGGTTTATGCCGACAATGTATTAATCTCCAGGACGGAATTCAGTCCCAATAGCCCTGCGGCTATCGTGACAGTTCCTCTGTTAATACAAAAGGAAACTAGACTAAAGGTCCTGGAGAGGTGTAACCTTCATGGAATTTGGGAAAGCTCACAGATGGTGGTACCCGTCTGAACTGAATCTTTGAACCTTTAACCTTTGATCCTTTAGAAAGACGGATAAAATCCCTTCTCAGCCGAGAAAACGTAAGAAATGAAGACCCAGTTGGAAAGAGCCAGAGAGGGCGAAGTAACCTCGGAAATGGAAGAGGCCGCCCGGTACGACGATGTCTGCCCGGAGTTTATCCGTGAGGGAGTGGCAAGGGGGCTAATAGTCCTCTACGGAAATCCACGCAGGAAATCGAGGGTCGTAGGCATAGGCAGGGGTCTCAGGACCAAGGTTAACGCCAGTATCGGTACCTCTCCCGACATCATCGATATTGAGATGGAGGTTGAAAAGGCGCGAACAGCAGAGAGGTACGGCGCAGATACCTTGATGGAGCTCTCCACGGGTGGCGACTTGAGGGAAATAAGACGCAGGGTGCTTGAGGCCATAGAGCTGACAGTAGGCACCGTTCCCCTATATCAGACGGCCATCGAGACCACGAGAGACAAGGGCTCTGTGGAGCAGATGGACCCCGAATTCCTCTTCGACATAATCGAAGAACAGGCCGAGGAGGGCATCGGCTTCATGGCCATACACTGCGGGGTAAATAAGCTTGTACTGGAGAGGTTGAAAAAACAGGGTTACCGTTTTGGTGGCCTGGTAAGCCGTGGCGGTTCCTTCCTCACCGCATGGATAGAGCACAACCAAAAGGAAAACCCCCTGTATGAACAGATAGACCGTCTGATAGATAGAATGCAGAGGAACGACGTCATCCTGAGCCTTGGTAACGGCCTCAGGGCCGGTGCGATCCATGACTCTACCGACAGGGCACAGATACAAGAGCTTATCATCAACTCGGAGATTGCCGAATATGCACAATCGAAGGGCGTCCAGTGCATCGTTGAAGGTCCTGGCCATATACCCATTGACGAGATAGAGGCAAACGTACTCCTCCAGAAAAGGTTGAGCAACAACGCACCGTTTTACATGCTGGGGCCGATCACTACGGACGTCGCCCCAGGCTACGACCACATTTCATCGGCCATCGGCGCAGCCCTGTCGTCTATGCATGGTGCGGACTTCATCTGCTACGTGACGCCGCCGGAACACCTCGCCCTTCCAAACGTGGACGACGTTAGAGAGGGTGTGATGGCTGCCAGGGTTGCCGTTCACGTAGGAGACATGGTCAAACTTAAAGATAAGGTCAAAAACGCGGACCTAAAGATGTCTGTGGCGCGGAGGGACCTGGACTGGGAGACCCAATATGCCACGGCAATCTCAGAGGAGAGAGCAAAGGAGATCCGCAAGAGCCGTCCACCCATGGATGGCGACACCTGCACAATGTGCGGCAAGCTCTGCTCGCTAAAGACGGTCAAAGACTACTACCAGCCCTATCTGGAAAAAAGCAGAAAAAAGAACCTGACGGCGGCTTTATAAATTTTTTCAGGCTCTGCAAAAATACCAAAAGCACAAACGGACAGCCATCTGCCTGAGGCGGACTGTCCCTACATGATGATGTGTAAATATATTTTTTAGGGACAGGGCTTGTCCCTGTCCGTTGTAGTGGCAGAGCTTGCTCTGCAAAACATGTATGGTAGGGGCTGGCCCCCGTGCCTGCCCAAATGTCGAGCAAGCTCGACCGCTACGTCTTAAATATAATTCTGAGATGCATTTGTAGCGTCCGATCTCCGTGTCGGACGGACGTCGGGTGCGGAGACCCGACGCTACAGTACTTCGCTTCGCTCAGAATGACACATAGTACTGACCACCTTATGTTGATTGTACCAATCCAACTTGCAACCTTCTTCTTTCATGCCTAACAAAATGGCCCTGGAGTATACAAAGTCTAAGGGAGCGATAATTGAATAATCTAATATAGTCACCTTCGTAGGGGCACGTTGCAACGTGCCCCTACTTAGAACGTAAATTTTACAAGCATTCGAGACCTCTGAAAAAATAGTAGACGAAGCAATCTCATAAGTAGTTCTCACCAAAAAAGCATGAGATTGCTTCGCTTCGCTCGCAATGACATCCTTTAACATTTATATATATCACTTTTGATGTTTTTTAGAGGTCTCATTCTGTAGAAGTCTTAGAAATATTCAGAATTATACAATTAAAGATCCAAAGCACATCACCAATTGTCCTCCTTGAACACCCACGTCCTAAAGACACTAGCAGGTTTCAGGACGTTGTGAACGCCCCCCTGTCCGCAAACCTCCAGACACCCTACATATCGGCAGTGCTTAAATCACATCAAAATATTCCGGTAGAAGTCCTGGATGCAAACCTGATGGGCTGGTCTATGCAGAAAACACTCGAAGAGCTCAAGAAAAGGTCGCCAAGGCTCCTGGGCATTCATATGGTCTACCTATGGGGCAAAACGGCTGAGGTGTTTGATATGCTCTCTAGACTTCGTAGCCTCAGCCCGCAGACACACATAAACCTCTTCGGTTTTTTCCCCACATTTTCTTATAAAGAGATCTTGCAGAGATTCCCGTTCATTGACTCCATAACCATCGGCGAACCGGAGTACACATTCCTGGAGCTGGCACAGTCTATAATTAACAATTCCCAGAAAATAGATTATTCAGACATAGACGGGCTTGCGTTTGCTGTCAGTGACAATACGCCCGTTAATAACAATGAAGGGCACAGGATTGTCAAAAATAGACCCAGGGCCCCAATCCCAGACCTTGACGGCCTTCCCTTCCCGGACCGCAATCACCTGCACCAACACGAAGGGAGCGGGATTGCCACTTATATCCTGGGGAGCCGGGGCTGTTACGGACACTGCACGTTCTGCTACATTAACCCGTTCTATGGAAATGGCTCGGCGTGGAGGGGCAGGAGTGCAGAGAACGTATTTGAAGAGATTAGGTCTCTATACAATGGTCAGAGTATACAATATTTCTACTTTGCCGACGCCAACTTCTTTGGTCCAGGCAGAGAGGGGAGGGAGAGGGCCTCACAACTGGCAGACCTGACAATAAAGGGAAAATTAAAGATACGGTTCGGTATAGAGTGCAGGGCCAATGACATAGAGGAAGGCAACTTGTCCAGACTAGTGCGCGCGGGGCTCTGTGAGGTCTTTCTCGGCATAGAGAGCGGCAGTCAGCATGTTCTGAACCGGTTCAAGAAGGGTGTGTCCACGGACATAAATGCAAGGGCGGTTGAGACCCTTAGACGGTTTGGTATAGAACCGTCACAGGGCTTCATAATGTTCCACCCCGATTCGCGCCTTGCGGATGTCAGGGAAAATCTTGAATTTTTGAAGAAACTGAAACTGTTGCACACACCCGCCGTCACCGCCCACATACTGCACCACAGGCAGACCTTTTTCCGTGGCACGCCAGACTTCCCTCTGGCACTTAGTAGACCGGGGACAAGGTTGGAGCCTACCACTGGTTACGAGGCATTTTGCGAGTTTAACGACCCAAAAGTAGCTGCTTTTTCTGAAGTAGCTACCAGCCTTTGTCGTAATGTCTTAGACATGCTTCGACCGGACGACGCCGATGTCTGTAACACAGGGAATGAAAACGGCGGACTGGCCGTGATAAACGATGCGGTTATCAACTCCTATGAACGCATGCTTAAGTCATTTGAAGACGGAGAGGCGGCGCACGACGTCTCCCAAGCCAGGAGAATACATGACAAATTACTTGAAGACATAGGCTACGCATATAGGAAAAGACCCGGAGAGAATGACTCCCAATGAAAGAGCTTGAACGAATAGAGGAATTGAGCTGGGCCTACTGGAAGTCACAGATAATCTTTGCCGGGGTGGAGCTTGGTGTGTTTGACATCCTGGCCCAAGGTGCAAAGCCGTCCATTGAGGCCGCCCAGGAACTTAGAACAGACCCGAGGGCCACGGAGATGCTCCTCAACGCTATGGTCTCCCTTGGACTACTCAAGAAAAATAATAGGGGGAGATACTCTAACACCCCGACTGTTTCTCAATATCTCGTCAAGGGTACACCACTATATCAGGGCGCACGCATACACCATATGCACAACCTCTGGGACAGGTGGGCAAGACTGCAACAGGCCGTGCGCACGGGCAAGTCCGTGGTGGAGGATGTCAGGGCAGACCCCAAGAGGCTTGAGGACTTCATGGCGTCCATGCACAACAGCGGTATTATGAAGGCCCGCCTAATCACAAAGAAGTTCAGCCTAAGACGATTCACAAACCTGCTAGATCTGGGTGGTGGGCCTGGTGCATACTCCATCGAGTTTGTCAGGACACATCCTGGACTGACGGCCACGGTCTTTGATCTCTCCGACAATATCAAGATAGCAAAACGCTTCATAAAAGAGGCCGGACTGGAGGGCCGGGTCCGTACCAAAGTGGGGGACTGTCTGGAGGTCAGTTTAGGCCGTGAGGCATACGACGTGGTGTTTGTCTCAAACCTTGTCCATATCTACGCCCCGAAGACAAACATCGGTACATTAAAGAAATGCTACAAGGCCCTTAAACCTGGTGGGATTGTGGTCATCCACGATTTCATTTTAGACCGCTCAGGTACAGGCCCCCTCTTCCCCGTGCTCTTCAGCCTCAATATGCTCCTCGGCACTTGCGAGGGTTCATCCTATAGTGAAAGAGAACTCAAAGACTGGCTTCTTGAGGTAGGTTTCAAGAAGTCAAGGACTGTACGACTGAACAAGGACTCCGCCCTCGTTGTGGGAGAGAAATAATAATCGCAGAATACGCAGGGATTGGCCTCGTGGTTGTCCGTATTTGCCCACTACGTATTATGAATAGGTGGAGGTTGCAACCCTCTCTAACTCGGCCTTGTCCACTTCGCTTGCTGCAAAGATACATGCCCTGACAGTATAAAGCAATATGCCAAATATAATCAGGCTTGCCAGGGCCAACAGATATTCCCCGATATAAAGCGTCACAAGGAGATTAAAGAGCATTGTAGCGAAATAGCAGGCGGGTCCCAACGCGGCCTTTGAGGGGACATAACGTGCACCTTCACCGCTGAAACTTGGCCACCCGTCAGCAAGCCCGTCAAACCACTGGAACGAATATATAATAGCTAAGCCAACTATGAACCACCCGATAAAATTGGATAGCGGCACGCCGAAATAGATCCCGCCATCGGGATAATAAAAAATCTGGCCAAGAAACCACGCCGATCCCCTAAGCGCCACCGGATCCACTACCACGTCCTGAAGCACAAAGAATATTGTAGCCAGTATTAGGACCCCTCCAGAGCGCCAGTGTTCCTTATTTTTAACTAACTGTATATCATACCCGTTCCTGTAAAGCTGTGACGTAACCAGTATGG
>JBHICS010000025.1:0-7926 GCA_046759685.1 Candidatus Brocadiales bacterium
CACTGCTCCAATCCATGCAGGAATATAAGGTCACGGCAAGTGGACACACATACCCGCTAGACCCTCCCTTTCTGGTCTTCGCCACGCAAAACCCTATAGAGCAGGAGGGCACATATCCCCTGCCTGAGGCCCAACTGGACCGCTTCATGTTTCAAATAAACATAGAGTACCCACAACGGGAAGAGGAGATGGAGATAGTCAGGACCACAACCTCGGCCTACAGTCCCATGCTGGAGAAGGCATTCAGCCCGAAAGAAATCTGTAAACTGCAAGACCTGGTGCTAAGGGTGCCGGTTGCAGACCACGTCCTATCCTACGCCGTCAGCATAGTTAGGGCCTCTCGACCCACGGACGAGAATGGCGCCGAGTTTGTGAAGAAATGGGTAAGCTGGGGGGCAGGTCCGCGGGCATCACAAAATCTGATACTGGGAGGAAAGGCAAGGGCGATACTTCAGGGCCGCTATGCGGTGAACACCGACGACATTCGCGCACTGTGCCGCCCCATACTTCAGCACCGAATCATAACCAACTTCCACGCCGAGGCTGAAGGAATAACATCCCTGCAGATAATAGACAAACTGCTACAAGAAGTGAGGGAAGGCGATTAGTAATGAAAGAACAGGAGACAATCCACAGATACGACCCTGCCACACTCAGCAAGATATCCAATATGACCCTCAGGGCTAGGACCGTGGTGGAGGGGACCTTCTCAGGCATACACAAGAGACCTCACAAGGGCTCAAGCATAGAGTTTCTAGAACATAAGGAATACTCCCCTGGGGACGAAGTAAAGCACATAGATTGGAAGGTCTTTGGCAGGTCAGATAAATATCACCTCAAGCAATTCGAGGACGAGACAAACCTCAAGGCATACATCCTCTTGGACACAAGCGGCTCCATGGGCTACGGGTCCGGGGCGATGACAAAATTGGAATACTCCTCAACGCTGGTTGCCTGTCTGTCGTACCTCCTGCTTATGCAATCAGATGCTACGGGGCTGATAGTCTTTGGAGAAGACATCTTGAATTACATCCCGCCGCGCACCAAATCGTCTCACCTCCAGGTCCTGCTCCAGGCCCTGGAAGGTCTTAAGGCCCAAGGCAAGTCGAGCATCCCGGGGGTCCTGGAAAAGATATCCGAGAAGGTATCGAGACGTTCCCTCGTAATACTCGTCTCAGACCTCTTCGACGATGCGGAAGAGGTGATAAAGAAACTGAGACAGTTGAGGAAGCTCAATAGCGAGGTGATATTGTTTCAGGTGCTGGATAGCCACGAACTGGACTTCCCATTCGACGAACTCACCCTCTTTGAATCCATGGAGGATTTAAGTCAGGTGTTGGCAGAACCCAGGGCCATAAAGGACAAATACTTGTCGGAACTAGGCCACTTTATAGAAAGACTCCGTCAGGGCTGTCTGGAAAACCAGATAGACCACTGGCTCATCAACACCTCTGCACCGCTAGACCACGCCCTACTCAAATACCTGACTACCAGGGACAGACTCTCCCGCTCAAGGTTCGCTGCAAGGTTATAATAATGAGTTTCATCAGTCCAATCTTCCTTCTGGGGTTGCTCGGGGTAAGCCTTCCCATAATCATACACATGGTCGGCAGGAGGCGTGCCCCCGTTTACAAGTTCTCGGCAATAGAATTTATCCTGCGCTCCCAAAAGAGGGTGGAGGCACGTATTAAGCTAGAGCAGATGCTCCTGCTCCTCCTCAGGGCAGCGGTAATAGCGCTCGTTGCAATGGCAATGGCAAAGCCCGTACTTAAGGCCGGGGCTGCCTTGGCCCCCGACGCACCCTCGTGCAACGTACTCATAATAGACAACTCATACAGTATGGGGTACCTTGTGGAGGAAAAGACCCTCCTAGAAAACGCCAAGGAGTGGGCACGGCAGTTGGTAGGCTCCCTCTCCCCTTCCGACGAGACCTGCGTGATAACCATATTTCCCACACCCGACGCACCACCACAGCCCACACCTAATAAGAGCGAGAGCCTCGACGGTATTGAGCGCATTGTACCCTCTTATTACACGACAGAGATATCATCTCTCATCGAGAAGGCATTTGCCATACTCAACTCCTCCAAAAAGCCGGTCCAAAGGATATTCCTCTTCACCGACCTCACAAGAAACGGGTGGGAACCCGGCGCAGTACAGGAGATGAGGAAGAGGCTTGAAGGTAGTCCTGTAAGACTCCATATCGTTGACGTGTCAAAGGGAAGACCGCTACCAAACATGGCCGTAAGTGGGCTTGAGCACGAATATGACTGGACAAAAAAGGACGAACAGGTCTTGCTAAGGGCAACAGTAAGCAATTTTACAGACGCTCCGGTTATAGACCTCCTGGTAAAGGCCCGGATAGGTAAGAAGGACATAGCACAGGGGTTTCTCCAGCTCGAACCCTGGGGCTCGTCCACCAAGGAATTCCTGCTAGACATACCCAAGGACGGAAACACATGGGGAAGTGTTGAGATATCTACCGATTCACTGGCTGTAGACGACAGACGGTATTTCTCGATACTAAACGTGAAGAACATAAAGGTGCTGGTGATAGATGGTGCACCCAGTATAAATATGTACCAAAGCGAGACATTCTACCTGGAAAGGGCACTAAACCCTGCCAGACTCCATACCTCACACATCAGGCCCACGGTAATTAACCCGCAGGAGGTTCGCTCCGTAGAGTTTAAGGATTACGACCTGGTTATCCTGGCAAACGTTGAGAAACTTGACGGCGCCAAGTTATCGGAATTGAAAAAGTATACCTCAGAAGGCGGCAACGTATTTTTCTGCCTGGGCGACAAGGTCAAACCAGACTACTATAACTCTACCCTGGCAGGACTGGTGCCCAGGCTACGTATGGCCGTGGAATTTCCTAGGGACAGGCCCTTGGAGTTCGGCCCCCTCGATACCATGCACACCGTACTAAAGGTATTTGCCACCGAGAGGCAGGACGTCCTCAGCAGCCCCCACTTCTACAAGGTCTTCCTGGTAGAGCCTGAGATGGGCGGTGGCGTTACAAACATAATAAGCTATTCTAACGGCGCACCTGCCCTACTTGAGATGCCGTATGGGAGAGGCCGTTCCATGACATTCACATCCACCATTGATAGAGGCTGGACAGACCTGCCAGTCAAGCCTCTCTTTCTGCCTCTCGTACAGCAGATATGTCGTTACATGACAAACAACCTAATAGAAACAACTGCCAGAGACATACTCGTGGGCGATGACTGGGAATTACCCTTTTATACCCGCAACAAAGCAGATACCATAGAGGTGCTCGACCCGAAGGGAAACCTGGGCAGACCGATGCCTAAGCAGACAACACTAGGCATGTCCCTAATATTCCCCGAGACCCATTTCCCCGGGGTTTATAAACTCCGGACGGGCGACACCCCGTTCCCCTTCGCCGTAAACGTGGACCCTAAGGAAGGCAACCTGTTAAAGATTGGTAAAAAGGAACTTGAAGATGCACTGGGCAGGGAAAAGGTGAGCTACAGGATGTCCAGCCCCATAAAGGGAGCGGAGGGCGTAATTGAGGGCAGAAGGCTCTGGTCAGAACTGCTCTTTGCTGCCCTCTGTCTGCTATGCATGGAGGCCTTAGTGTCATGGCGTCAGTCCTAAATAATATAAACGGTTTGATGGGCCTTATATTCACAATCATATTAACTGCGCTCTTTTTAACATGTACCTTCGGCCCGGACGATAGCTACGGGAGCGAGGACGACCGTGAGCGCTGGGACAAGCGTTATGATACATATGAATATATCTATGGTAAGGAACCACTGGAATTCCTTCGAAACAGCATCAACCTGCTCCCAAGGGGTAATGCCCTGGTATTGGCCATGGGAGAGGGACGCAATGCAGTATTCCTGGCAGAACAGGGCTTCTATGTAGATGCATGTGACATCTCACCAATCGGAATAAAGAAGGCAAACAGACTGGCTGCGGAAAGAGGTGTCCGTATAACGGCCTTCGAGGCCGACCTGGAGGGCTACAAATTAGAAAGAGAGAAATACGACCTTGTTACCTGCTTCTACTACCTGCAGAGAGACCTCATACCCCAGATGAAGGCCGCCCTGAGACCCGGCGGGATGGCCGTCATGGAGACGTACACGGTAGAAAATCTGAAGATCGGCCTTCAGGGACCTAAAAAGAGGGAGTACCTGTTAGAGGAAAACGAACTCTTGGATCTGTTCACCGATATAGGCATGAAGGTAATATACTATCGTGAGTCGGTAATAAACGGCGAAAAGGCCATCGCCAGCATAATCGCCCAGAAGGTGGAATAGGGCACGAGAGTTTAAGGTGTAAGGGTTGAAGGAGGGACAATTGGGTAACGGCCGGGGACACGAGAATAGGTAAACAATAAATATGGACTGATAAGAAGGCACTTTCCAAATACCCCTAATCAAATATGACGAAAAAAATCCCCAGCAACATCCTTAATGACGTAACCGAGCCGCAGCGTGAGGCCATTACCCACCTGGAGGGGCCTCTGCTGGTCCTGGCAGGGGCCGGGAGCGGCAAGACAAGGGTCATCACCAGAAGGGTCTGCCACCTTATAGAGCAGGGTGTAAACCCCTATAACATCCTCGCCATCACCTTCACAAACAAGGCCGCCGACGAAATGAAGGAGAGGGTGGCGCAGTACTACCAACACCCGGGCATGTGGGTCTCCACTTTCCACTCCATGTGCACACGCATGCTGAGGATGGACGGCAACATAGAGCGGCTGGGCTTCTCCCGGTACTTTAGCATATACGACACCGCAGACACCCTGGGTGTTATAAAGACCGCCCTGAAGGAGCTTGAGCTTGACCCCACCCACTGGAAACCAGCCTCGATAGCCGCCACCATAAGCGAGGCCAAAAACAGGCTCATCGGTCCGGAAGGACTACTTAAGGAAAAATCCGGCTACTACCACCGGACTGCATCCAGGGTATACGAAAAGTACCAGTCCATGCTCCAGGCAAACAACGCCCTGGACTTCGACGACCTGCAGGTAAAGCTCATCCAACTCTTTAACGAGCACCCAAACGTCCTGGAACGATACCAAGAAGAGTTTCTCTTCATCCTGATAGACGAGTATCAGGACACGAACTTCGCACAATATGTACTACAAAAATTCCTGGCAAGTAAATACAGGAACATCTGTGTCACCGGAGACCCCGACCAGTCCATCTACGGCTGGAGAGGGGCAAACCTGGGGAATATCCTCGAGTTCGAGAACGACTATCCCGACGCAAGGGTTGTGATGCTTGAACAGAACTACCGCTCCACAAAACGCATCCTTCAGGCCGCCTCGGAACTCATCGTACATAATAAGCTCAGAAAGGCCAAGGACCTGTGGACAGAAAACCCCGAAGGCAACATGATATCTCTGGTCTACACCAACGACGAACGTGCCGAGGCCGGGGAGATAGCCTCTCACGTCAAGAAACTCTTAGAAGAGGGAAAAACGTACCCCGACATGGCAGTCTTTTATCGCACAAACGCACAGTCCCGCGTGCTGGAGGGCGCATTGAGGAAGGAGGGTATACCATACGTTATAGTTGGGGCGGTTGAGTTCTACCAGAGAACGGAGATAAAAGACGTCCTATCTTACCTGAAGCTGCTTACAAATCCTGACGACCAGGTAGCATTCGACAGGATAATCAATATCCCTCCAAGGGGTATTGGCCAGACCTCCCTTTCCAAGCTCAAGGTCTGGGTAGCGGCCGAGGGGAAGAAACTGCTCGACGCCATCACACTCGAAATCCCCGGCATAAGGGGTAATGCCCTTAAGGGCCTCAAGTCGTTCGCCAAACTCTTTCTGCGGTTAAAGGGCATGCCCACCTATCCGGTAGTGGACCTGGTAAAGGAGTTGATAACCGAGACCAAATACATCTCCTACCTAGAGAAATCATCGGGGGAGAAGGCCCCGGAGCGTATAGCGAACGTAGAAGAACTGGTGAATGCAGCAGAGGAATACGACAGGGACCACCCCGATGGCTCCCTGGACGACTTCCTGGAAAGGGTAGCCCTGGTGCAGGACATAGACACATGGGACGGCCAGACAGAAGCCGTAGCGCTGATGACCCTGCACTCTGCAAAGGGCCTGGAGTTTCCCGCAGTGTTCATCTGTGGACTGGAGGAAGGTTTACTGCCTCATGCGCAGTCCATGCATACGGAATCAGAGCTTGAAGAGGAACGCAGGTTGTTTTACGTGGGCATCACCCGGGCCAAGGAGGCGCTAATGCTAAGCCATGCCAAGAGGCGCTCAAGATTTGGTATAGTGGTACCATCTTTGCCGTCACGCTTTATAGAGGAACTCCCAAAGGACATTATTGCGGAAGAAGACAAGACACTTTTTGCTGCTGAATATATTCGGGAGTATGAGCCGGAGTACCCTGTTCAGACTGACGGCCCCTTCCCCGGTGAACGCGTCAGGCATTCGAAATTTGGCGTGGGCCTTGTGGTAGAGACGCACGGTTATGGGAAGTCCCTCATGGCCGTAGTAGACTTCCCCGGGGGCAGAAAGACCCTCCTTCTGGAATATGCACACCTGGAGAGACTTAGCAGTAAGAATAAGGCGCGCAAGTAGTTACTGCACCAAGACACCCGGTTGACAAATGTACGATAAGGTGTATATTTAGATAGGGGTATATATAAGCTATATAAAAAAGGACGTGTGGTATGAAAAATAGATATACACTGTTGGCAGCATCCCTATCTCTCTTTCTACTCGCCGGAACCCTGCAGGCACAAGAGAAGGTCACAGGGCCTCTGGGCGAGTTTGAGCGTTCACTGACAAAGTGGATGCGCTCGATGGAGACGATAGTCAGCAGGATAGACGCACTGGAAAAGAAGGTAAGTGAAACAAAAGGGGTAAGCCCCGAACTTACACGCTCCCTGACCGAGATCGCAGATAGTGTGGGTTCCGTGCGAAATGACCTGTCAAGGTTCAACTCCCGTCTCGGCCGCATAGAAGACTCACTGGGCGGGGCCGCTGGAGAAAATCCGATGGTGGAGTTTGGCCGCACGTTGAATACACTAAAAAAGAATCTGGCAGAGTTAACGAAGAGGGTACAGGACACGGAGGTGGTCTCTGCCGTGCTGGAAAATAAGTATGCAGACTACATGAGACCTCTTGACCCTATAAAGAGGACACTGGAGGAACATAAGGAGACACTCGACACCCTGGTACAGGACACATCTACCCAGAAAGAAAAGACGGGTACACTGGAATCTGTGCTGACAGACCGCCTGGCCATTCTAGACGACTTTTTAACCGTCTCCGAGAAGCAGATGAAGTCCCTCGATGTCATTGTACAGAGGGTGGCAACCCTTGAAAGTAACGCAGGCATTACCCCTCCAGAGGAACTGTATACTGAAGAAGAGGCCGTAGAGGTAGCCGAAGCTGCCGCTGAAGAAGCCAAGCCAAAGACTCCGGAGGAGGAGGGCTTTGAGAAGATTGGTGAAGGTTTCTACGTGAGGAATGTACTTTTTAAACCCTTCGGTTCTTCCTCAAGGGTTACCGGGGAACTAAAAAACCTTTCCAGTATCGACTACCGTTACGCCATCTTCAACATCATGGTCTATGACCTGGATAACGTCCTTGTCTCAGACCACGATTTTACCGTCAAGGGCCTAAAAAAAGACACAGTTAAGCCCTTCAAGCTGACCATAACGGGGGCTAACCCGGGGAATATAAGCAGATATGCAATAAGATTCAAGAGGACAACACAGTATTAAAAAGGGGCTTTTATCTGGGAGGAAAGCCCTTAATCGAGGCTTCTCTGTCGCCGGTATTTACTCCTCTTTAGCGTCACCCATTTCCTGAACGCCTTTTACGATTTTCTTCTCAAGTTTTTCGAGCACAGGTGCCGGCAACCCTGCTTCAGAGACCTTTCCGCGTTTCTTGATTGTATCCAGCAGGAC
>JBHICS010000026.1:0-7923 GCA_046759685.1 Candidatus Brocadiales bacterium
CTGGCACCTCAATTGTTAAGGGTTTTTGTTAAGCAATTATTTGACGAGATAATAGACAAGAGATTGAAAGACATTTAAAGACTCTTAAGAGTCCCTCTCCTTTCGGATTTTCTCGTACGCCGTGCTTATTTCTACAAACTTGCAGTGCGCAAGGTTTATAAGCTCTTTCCCCAGGTGCGATACCTTATCTGGATGGTACTTGGCGGAGAGTTCCAAATAGCGCCTCTTCACCTCTTCCTTCGGGGCAGATTTGTCAAGCCCCAACACATGGTAAGGGTCCTCTTCGGTCTTCAGTTCCACGGTGTCGTATAGGTGTCCTAAGGTTGCCCCTAGCACTGTGCCAAGGGGCCCGCCTGCAAACCATCCCAAACCTCCACCTAGTAATTTGCCCTTGTAATCACCTTTCATAAGCAGTCCGTCCTAGGAGGTTAAGAGGCCTTCCAGCCGGTTCATACCCTCTTCAATTTGTGCCATGTCCGTGGCGAAGGAGATTCTAATGTGGTCGTCGGAACCAAAGCAGGCTCCGGGCACAAAGGCAACCCTGGCCTTCTCTATTAGAAGATCTACCAACTCTGTTGAATCGCCTACGTCTTTACCTGCTATACCTCGCTGATAAAGGCCGGAGACTCTAGGGAAGACGTAGAATGCTCCTGAGGGCATGGTGCAGGAGATGCCCTCTAACCTCTCCAGCCTCTCTAACATGTACCTTCTCCTTTTATCAAATTCTTCGACCATTAGTCTTACAGGTGTCTGGTCGCCTCTAAGGGCCTCTACAGCAGCCCTCTGGGCAATAGAGTTGGCGCAGCTGGTGGTATGGTCCTGGAGTTTTATGGCTGCCTTTATAACCTTTTCTGGGCCCGCTGTATAACCTAGGCGCCAGCCTGTCATGGCGTAGGCCTTTGAGAACCCGTTTACTGTTATTACCTTCTTCATAAACTCGTCCCCAAAGGAGGCGGGGCTCACGTGCTTTGTTCCGTCATATACTATCTTCTCGTAGATCTCATCTGATATAATATACAGACCCTTCTCCACGGCAATACTTGTTAAGTCCCTTAGTTCCTTCTCTGTGTACACAACTCCAGTGGGGTTGCTAGGGCTGTTTATGATGAGTACCTTGGTCTTGGGTGTAATGGCCTTTTTCAATGATTCAGGTGTGACCTTGAATTCTGTTTCATCGCTGGTGTGGATGAAAACGGGCGTAGCTCCGGCCATCTTTACCTGTTCTGGATAGCTTACCCAGTATGGGCTAGGGATTATTACCTCGTCCCCACTCTCGCAGAGCACTAGTATGAGGTTGTGGATGGCCTGCTTCGCGCCGAGTGACACCACTATCTGTGTGGGGGAGTACTGTAAGCCGTTGTCTCGCCGCAGCTTCTCACATATGGCTTCTTTGAGGTCTAGCATTCCCGAGGTTGGCGTGTATTTGGTAAAACCGCCCTCTATGGCCCTTATGGCTGCGTCCTTTATGTTCTTCGGGGTATCAAAGTCTGGCTCTCCCATGCCAAAACCTATGACGCTGATGCCCTCTTGGGCCAGATGTCTTACCTTGGTACTTATCTTGATAGTACCGGAGGGTTTTATATCTTTAACAATTCTTGATAGGGTCATTTTGTACTATTATTTACGTGATGGAGGCCGCCATAAGAGAAATTTTTACCACAGTTTACCAAATCACCTGGTGGCTGTCAAACCCTTTAACCATGCCACGCCAGCCATGCTTTTTCCCATTGACAATCCTGAAAACACGTTGATATAATGCTAAAGGAAATGAGATTTATCCGCACAAAGACACCTCTCACGCCAAAAGAGCATGTCTTAACTCTTCCATTATGAACGAGGAAGGTAAATCGCTCCTGGAACCTTTATGTGCTGACCCCCTTATTTGTAAGGCGGGAGGCGGACCTCTAATGCAGAGGGTCCCCATCGTATGTGTGGGGGGACGATAAGGTGGAAGAAGGTAGTAGCTTTTTAAACGTAGAATATTTAGGCTTATTCTGCCTTATGGGCGCCCTTTTGGTTCTTTCAGCCCTATTTTCCTCCTCAGAGACTGCCCTCTTTTCTCTTGGCAAGGAGGAT
Source organism: Candidatus Brocadiales bacterium (assembly GCA_046759685.1). Lineage (GTDB taxonomy): Bacteria > Planctomycetota > Brocadiia > Brocadiales > Bathyanammoxibiaceae > JBHICS01. The sequence goes on from JBHICS010000026.1 coordinate 2,077, forward strand.
GTAAAGGGGCTTAGGGCGGAGAGGACCCGTGCAGGTAAGATATTAGCTGGCTTAGTAGGCTCGCCAAAAAGGCTTCTCATAACTATCCTTCTCAGCAACACGGCTGTAAACATCGCATTCTACAGCCTCTCCTTTGGTCTGTCTCAGGATATATTGGGGTCTGGTATCCCTAATGCCGCATTCTGGGCGTGGACAGTCGGCTTCATGAGCCTTCTTGCGGTCATTATCTTAGGTGAGGTTATACCAAAAAGCGTTGCCGTAAGGATCCCCGGACACCTCTCTCGCCTCGTTGCCGTGCCAATATACGTTGTGGATAAACTCCTCCTTCCTTTCCGCATTCCCATTACCCTGATACTGGATGGTCTTGAAAAACTCTTTGGTCGAGGGGGAGAGGAAGAGCCCTATATTACTGCAGAGGAGTTGAAGGTAATGCTTGCCCTTAGTGAGCGGTACGGGGTGGTGGAGCCTACGGAGAGGACCATGATACATGCGGTACTTGATTTTGGCAGGATACGCGTAAAAGACGTAATGGTACCCAGGGTGGATACGACGGCCTTTGACATCTCTGACCCGGTAGATGACTTGTTAGCGCTTGTGCGTAAGACAAGGCACAAGAAGATACCTGTATACGAAGGAAGCCGCGACAACATCTTGGGGGTAGTGTATGCCAAAGACGTATTCCTTAATCCCGATGAAGACCTCAGGAACTTTATACGGAGTGTCCCATTTGTCCCTGAGACCAAGACCATAGAAAGCCTCTTAAGAGAGTTCCGAAGGGAGCACCAACAGCTGGCCATCGTCGCAGATGAGTATGGGGGTACGGCAGGGCTTATAACCCTGGAAGATATCTTGGAAGAGGTGGTGGGTGAGATACAAGACGAAACCGAGCGCTATGAGGAGCCCATTAAAAAGCTAGGTGGAAACAGGTATGTAGTCCACGGTGGCATAAGTCTTATGGACTGGTGCGAGACATTTGGCATAGAGCTGGAACCCGTTGCAGACACTATCGGCGGCTACGTTGTATCTCTGCTTGGGCGCATACCACAAAGGAACGACTCGGTGAGTTATAAAAACATCATTTTCACCGTTGGAGAGGTGAGGAAAAGGCGTATTACCAGACTCTTGGTCGAATTTGAAGAAGGTAGATAGTTCATTTAAGACCCATGTCATCGTACATCTACATATTACTGTTTGCGGGCTTATTTTTCTCGTTTATATACGCTGCGACGGAAACCGGTTTTTATTGCCTTAACAGAATCCGTCTAAGGTATAGGGAAGAGAGGGGTTGGTGGACGGCTAAGATTATAAACAGCATGCTAAACGACCCGCAGGGTATGGTCTGCACCGTGCTTATCGGCAACAATATTGCAAACTACGTTGCCGCAGCGGTCTTTACTTATATGGTAGGAACGAGGGTCACACATGTAAAAGCAGAGCTAGTTGCCACCCTTATGCTCGCCCCAATCATCTTGATATTCTGTGAAATACTGCCTAAGAGCATCTTCCAGAGACACGCCGATAGCCTCCTTTACAAGGTGGTGCCTATTGCGGATGTCTCTTATAAGGTATTCTATCCCATTGTCTTCCTGCTCAGGATAGTAAGCAGACTGCCGCACCTCTTTCTAAAGGGGATAGAGGCGAAGGAAAGCCCATTCTTCAGCCCGCAGCGACTGAGGTATTTCTTGGAGGAGGGTACAGAGGTGGGTACCGTATCCATGTACCAGAATATAATGGCACGAAATATCATGACCCTGGGAACCACGCCCATACATAAGGTCATGATACCCCTTGAAGAGGTTACCATGGCCCCTGATACAGTGGGCCATCAAAGCCTGAAGGTTCTGGCCAAAGAGAAGAAATTTTCCCGCATACCAGTATACGATAGGGAGAGGACGAAGATAATCGGGATAGTAACCCTTCTTGACTTCCTGATGAACGGAAAGTTACAGGCAGATATACATAATTTCGTGCGGGAGGCTACTTACATCGATGCAAACACACCGGTGGACGATGCACTATTGAAACTGCGCCATGCCAGGCAAAGGATGGGTATTGTTACCGATAGGGAAGGAAAGGCAATTGGGATTGTTACAATAAAGGACCTTGTAGAAGAGATCGTGGGCGAGCTTACTGTCTGGTAGTCAGTAAGCCTTACGGCCGTCGTTGTGCATCCTACATTGTCATGTGTTTGGAAGTCCGTATTTTACTCGCTCGTAGCTTTCTATATCCCCTATGTCATAGCATCTGCCTTTAAACATGTAGCCGTACACGGGCCTCCTCTTAAGTAGCCATGCGATGAGGTTGCCAGGGGCATCGGGATCGTTACCCTCGCGGATATATTCAGCCACTAGCGGGAGTGTCTCCCTGCGGAATATGTATAGGGGTGGGACGGCCAGCTCTGAGACAGGGTTTGCTGGTTTTTCCTGAAAAGTAGTGAGTCTGTTGCCGTCATCCATCAGTATGACACCGGTCCGCCTGAGCCTTTCTGGTTCAGTAACCCTATGTACGGCCACCACGTTACTACTTCTTTCTTTAAAGTAGCTTGCGAAGTCCCTGAAACTCAAGTCATAGATATTGTCGCCTCCCATTACCATTAAGTCATCCTGTATGTCTTTCTCGGTTATTACTAGTTGCATGTCCCTTATACTGCCCATGCGGGTCTCATTTGTGAGGGTGCCGTCGTTTATCAATTCTATTTTCCTTGATGACTTGAATTCTCTATGCCACTCTACAAAGGCTGCGTAAAATTTCTGGTTGGTAACGGCGTAGACTGTGTCTATCTCGGGGACCTCCTCAATATTCCTCACCAGGTATTCCATGATTGGTTTGCCACCCACGGGGAGCAGTCCCTTTGGCCTGTCCTTTGTCAGTGGGTACATCCTGGTCCCATAGCCTGCCTGTAGTATGAGTGCCTTCATCTTGTCTTAAATCTTAGCCAATAGTGTGTGCCTGGAAGCACCTTATACTGTCTTAGGAGCGTTTTGAAGAGATTCCTGTAGATAATTTTACATAAATCCCTTCCCTTTTTACACAGGCTTTGTATACTAACGTGCTGCAGAAGTATGATGGCCGAGATGCGCAAATTCTTTTTTACCTTAGCATGTACTGAAGAATGCCACAGAAGTCCCGTAAGACCTCTACTGAAAAGGCTAAGAGACCATTCACCAAAAGACCCAAGCGGTTCCTGACCGATACCGGGTCTTGCTTGTGGTTTGATCTGCCGGCACTAGAGGAGGAGGTTGGGCGTAAGATAGTGGTAAACCAGAGGGTGCTGAATTCTATGGGGAAATTTATGCACTATCTTGACGATGCCCAGTACGGCTATGCCTTGAAGGTGATCCAGATGCGCAGGAGGCGGGACATGGAGGCGATTAGCAGGGCAGATGAAAAGAGACGGGGGGTTGTCAAGGTCATGGCAGAGATGTTGCGACAACCACATCCGAGGACGCTTGCCACATGGGCCGTAGCGAACTACGACCGCATCATTTCCCTCATACCGGAAGGGCACCGAGAGGGCGCTGGAAGGGCAATTGAGGAATTTTATCTCTTCTACACCCTCAAGACCTAAAATTTATTTGACAATTTTTGGTCAGAATCGTACAATTTGTTTACTTTCTTTTAGATTTGGTAAAGAATATTGAAGTTATCCAATAAGACAGAATATGCCATCCTTGCGCTAATGGAGTTAGGGCAGAGGTATGGCGAGGGTTATGTGCTTTCACGTGAGATTGCCCGCTGCAGGGACATCCCCGGCTCTTTCCTCGAAAGGATACTCCTCAGTCTCAGGAATGCAGGGATTGTTATGAGCCACAGGGGCGCAAACGGTGGGCACTGCCTGGCACGAGACCCTAAGGATATTTGTATCAGGGAGGTAATAGAGACCTTTGAGGGCTCTCTGGCACCGGCAGATTGTGTAAACGAGCGTTCTCAGGTGCCAAGGTGCCCTGTGGAGGCCTGCTGTGTGATAAAGGACCTGTGGCAGAAGATGTACGATTCTATGCTGGAAAGTGTTGAGAATGTTACACTTAGCGACCTGGTAATACAGGAGAAGCAGGGCCAAGAGGCGGCCATGTATTACATATGATTTTTATTTCTGACATTCTTGACTTAGTTTGAGACAAAGTTGAGAAAAGAGAGATGCTGACACCCTTTGAGGAAGTAGGGCTATCGTAGTGGTAACGGATACGGTTTATATAGATACAGACCTATTGATTATTGGCGGCGGTGCCGCAGGCTGTTACGCTGCTGTGGAAGCCAAGACGCTGGAGCCTGGGGTCCGCTGCCTCATTATGGAAAAGGCCCATATCGACAGGAGTGGTTGCCTGGCCATGGGCTTGAATTCGATAAACGCCTACCTGAACCCGGGTCAGAGCCCCGAGTCATATCTTAGTTACGTGAAGAAGGAGTTTATGGATGTACTAAGAGAGGACCTGGTGCTGAGTATTGCAGAGGGGCTGAACGAGGTGGTGAGGAAAGTAGAGGAGTGGGGGTTACCTATAGAGAAGGGAGATGATGGAGAGTATAGGCCAAGGGGCCGGCGTGGTGTCAGGATACAGGGCGAAAGGCTAAAACCTATCCTTGCAGATGCCGTTAGAAGGAGCAAAGCAGAGATACTTAACCGTGTAGCTGCTACCAACCTGATAGTCTCTGTGGGTAGGGTTGTTGGGGCATTTGGTTTGGGCGTAAGAGATGGGCGGCTCTACGTGGTGAGGGCAAAGGGGGTGATTGTGGCCGCCGGTGGGGCCTCTGGAATCTATAAGCCGGCCAACCCCGGAGACGCCAGACACCTTATTTGGTATTGTCCCTGGAACGTAGGAACGGGTTACGCCTTGGGCATCCGTGCCGGTGCAGAGATGACCAGTTTTGAGAACCGCTTTATTGCCCTGAGGGTTAAAGACGTACAGTCACCTACCGGCACGCTTGCACTTGGTGCTGGTGCAAGGCAAATAAATGCGCGAGGCGAGTCTTATTTAGATAAGTATTATAAAGACCATCCCGTCAGGAATAGCGCAACGTATTTAAGACTGCTTGCAACCATGCTGGAGGACCGTGCTGGCAGGGGACCTTGCTACTTGGACCTAAGTCATCTTGGCAAAGGTACCCAGGAGGAGAAGCAGCTAAAGGAGGACCTGCTTAATATGAGTCCGTCGATGTCGCTCCTATGGGCGGGAAATAACGGCGAGAATGGCCGATTTGAGATATCTGGCAGCGAGCCATATATAGTTGGTGGCCACGGTGAGGCCGGCTACTGGATAGACGTGGGTCGCCGGACGTCTCTACCCGGGCTCTACGCAGCGGGTGATGTCGCAGGTGGTGCACCGAAGAAGTACGCTAGCGGCTCGTGGGTGGAGGGGCAGATTGCCGTAAGAACAGCACTTGAGGAGATGGAGTCGGCCGGAACCTCAGAGATGGACACCGATGTTGTGGACAGGGAGAGAGAGCGCGTAACAGCACCTCTGAAGGTGGAGAGAGGTGTAAGCCCCCAGGATATGGAAGAAAGGCTTCAGAAGCTTATGGACGAGTATGCCGGTGGGCTTTCTACCCGATATGAGTTGAACGAGGAGAGGCTACTTGTTGCAAGGGGTTTGTTGTCAAGGCTGCGCAGCCAGACCGGCTTGCTCATGGCGAGCAGCCATCACGAGCTTGTCTCTGCCATGGAGGTGATTGACCGAATAGACGTAGCCCGTGTGGTGGTGGAGCACCTATTGCACAGAAGGGAGACCCGGTGGCCGTGTTCCCAGAGCCGTATTGATTACCCGAATAGAGATGACGACCGTTGGCTAGGATTCGTGAACTCTGTAATGGACACGAGTTCCGGGGATATAAAGATAGTTGAGCGAGGGCTTA
>JBHICS010000027.1:0-7907 GCA_046759685.1 Candidatus Brocadiales bacterium
ACCCGGACAAGCCCACGCTTCATGGCCCAGCGGCCATTGCCGTCCATGATTATCGCAATATGCCTAGGAAGATTGTTACTGTTCATTAGGGACACGGATGATTTGTTTACGCTCTGGTCCCACCGATACCATAGTTATCTTAAGTCCCAGAGTCTTCTCAAGAAAACGTATGTATTCCCAGGCCCTTTTAGGGAGCCTGTCATTATCGGTAATCCCGGTAGTATCTTCTAACCAGCCAGGCATCTCCTCGTACACCGGTCTGCAATTGGGCAGAAGTGCGAAGTCAGAGGGAAATGTATCGTAAATGCGGTCGCCGTTTTTGTATCCCACACAGACCTTGATGGTCTTTTCACGGTCAAGCACATCCAGTTTTGTAAGTACTGCAGAGTCTACCCCGTTAATAGTCACAGCATGGCGCACGGCTACGGCGTCAAACCATCCGCAGCGCCTGGGTCTTCCTGTAGTGGCTCCAAACTCAGCACCCCTTTCCCTGACCATTTCACCCAAATCCTTGTCCATCTCTGTTGGAAGCGGACCACTTCCCACCCTTGTGGTGTAGGCCTTCATAACACCATATATGTAGTGTATGTACTTTGGGGAAACGCCAACTCCGGACGGCACTCCACATACGCTGGCGTTGGAGGAGGTGATGTAGGGATAGGTACCAAAATCCACATCCAACATAGTTCCCTGAGCGCCCTCAAAGAGTATCCGTTTCGACGTCTTTGTGGCATCGTTCAGGAATTTTACCGTATCACAGACATAAGGAGCAAGCTCGGTGGCGTACATCATGTATTCCGTATATATTTCTTCCCAAGATAAGGGACTTGCATCGTAGAGATTGTTGAGTAATTTGTTCTTCTCTTCCACAACCTCCCTGAGCCTACTCTTCAGGTGTTCGGGATGGTAGAGTTCCGTCACCCTTATGCCTGTACGTGACATCTTGTCCGCATAGCAGGGGCCAATGCCACGCCCTGTGGTGCCTATTTTGCCATCTCCTTTCTCAGACTCTGACATAAGGTCAAGGAGCTTATGGTATGGGAAGACCAAATGTGCGCGGTCACTTACAAACAGCTTGTTTACCACAGGTACATTATGTTTTTTAAGCTCAGCCAACTCCCGCAGGAGCTGCGCAGGGTCAAGGGCAACGCCGTTGCCGATTACGCACTGCTTATCATGGTGTAGAATACCTGAGGGGAGGAGATGAAATATGAACTTAGAGCTGTCTATTACTACGGTATGGCCTGCGTTGCTACCCCCCTGGTATCTGACGATGATATCGTACTCATCGGCAAGGATGTCTATAATCTTACCCTTGCCTTCGTCTCCCCATTGGAGACCAACCACACAGGCATTGGACATTCAAGGTAACCTATTTAGAAGACGTATCGTTAATTGTTGCAAGTCCTTACGAAATCTTGTATTAGAATTATAGAATATCTCCCTAAAATTGTCAATAACAAACGAAGTTGGCTTTTCTTTGAAGGGGTGGCAGCCGGCGTGTATAATATTAAAGTAAAGGGAGAAGGATGGCTACTTGCAAAAGAAAAGAGGGGATCTTCATGGAGACTGAGGAACTAAAGAGAGAGAAGATGCGGGAGCTCCAACGAATGGCAGATTATGTGTGCAGGCTCATTGTTGCTTCAGATTACCCGGAGATAGACGTAGAGATAGAAAAGACCAAGGTAAGGGATAAATGTGAAGAACTATACCCTGACAAGATGGAGCTTTACGATATGATTTATGAAAGCCGTTTCAATCGTCTTTGGTACCAGTTTAGAGAAGCAAGGGAGTAGCATACATGGCAGGGGTGCCGTCTAAATGCAGTGCCCTCAAGGTTGCAAACTCCCCATTGTTTAGGTGGTGGTGCAGTTGGATATGCGGGGGCCTGACAGGAGGCCGGCTTTGCAGCCCATGGTGCCGGATAGCGGAAAAGTACGGTATGTGGACATTAACCCTTACCTTACCCGCACCGGTAATAGTGTTTTATCTGATGTACCGTTTCCTGTTGTAGCTCAGGTCTCGACAAGCTCTATCTTCTCGGGGTCTTCCTCCCCAAGCCCAAGTGCAGCAGCCGTCCGGATATATTTGGGCTCTCGCTTCACCTGCTTCAAGGATGGAAACCCCATCTCTTTTCTCTTTTCTTCAATAATGTTGGCAGAGGTGCGGTCCAGGGCCACAGGGTCTGTGGCCATCAGTATTCCCCCAAAAGGCCATGACCACCGGCGCTTGAACGCCGGACCACCGTTATATTGGGCCACAAGTGCATCACAGATAATTAGCCTTGATTTATCCCTTATATAAGGGTGAGTATTAAGCTCTGCAATGTATGGGTCGCAGTTGTTATCGTGATACTTGTTGGGGTTGTGTATTACACCATAAAAATTCTTCATTGCCGCAGATACACCCGAGAGGTCGTGGTCCTTGAGAATGGGCACGTTTATGATGGCGTCGCAGAAGCTGGATATTATCCTGCTGAAGCAACTGCCAACGCTTCCCGCTATCTGAGGCCGTAAGTCGTAGCCGCCCCCTGCGAGTGCATCAGTACCGAAGCTTTTAACACCGGCACCCTTTCTTATCCTGAACCCCGCCTCCTCTAGCTCTCTATTGGTCCTATCGAAAACGATAACATGGTCATCCTTTATCCCGGCCGATTTAAGGCCGTCTATAATAGCCTCCACTAGCTCGACATGGGGGGAAAAGGGCTTCTTCCCCAGGCAGTTTAGCTTTATGCCTATCATTTCCTTTTGTTTAAAGAGTGCTGACCAGGCCCCGGCTGCCGTGGGTGCGCCCGTGACCCTCATTACACCGTCGTCGACGGCCTTCCGCAACAGTTCAGAATTTGCCTTGCCGCCACCACTTAGAAACTTATTGGAACGTGATAATATAACCTTCGGCCTAGATACGGCAGGCGCATCCGCACCCCAAAGAGTATTGGCGTAAACGCTTTTTGAGAGAAAAGGGCTTAGAGAATAGGCAAGCCCCACGCCAAGCGTTTCTCTCAAGAATTCCCTTCTGGTCCTTTCACAGTCCAACGGGCCATTCCCCTCTTCTACGTGTCTTTTATATAATGCGGCCTCTGGAACACCTTTCCTACGCAACAAAGACCTTATGCCTACTTCTTTGGCCGTCTCCGTAACAAGTATTAAAATGCATTATACGTTCAACCTTACGTACTGTCAACAACAGCGGCCTCTCCAGCACATAAGTGAGATTCGATTTGTATTGACCATGCTGAGTGTTCCTGCTAGAATCTCCAAAACACTGATTCCACTTCAAGGACTATAACCAACCGTGAGGCAAATTGTCTACCTTATCAGCCTACTTCTATTGTATGGGTGCGCTAATGATTTAACCGATATTGCGTTTATAGATGAGTTAAAGCACCCAACCAAGTTCCCTGATATCTACCAACCTGATGTATTAGACATAGAGAAACTGCTGGCAGAAAACCCACTGAATGAAGGTGAGAAATTAAAGGTGGTACCATTGGGGGAAACAAAATATGCCAGTATACAGATGATGTTGGTGCGAAGCGGGGTTGAGGTCCCCACCCACTACCACGAGGACCACGACGAGGTTATGCACATAAAAAAGGGTAGTGCCGTAGTGATACTAGATGGAACACGTTACTATGTGGAGGAAGGGGCAGTAATCCTTGTGCCCAGGAAGTCGTGGCATAAGGTAATGAACACAGACAAAGAGGTTTATGTAGCGGTATCAGTCTTCTACCCACCTTACATGGGAGAAGATATAAAGTTCGTAAAAGAAAAGAAAAGAAAAACCAAAAAGAGAGAATTGGAGTATTGACATTAATGCGAATATTACTCACTAATGATGACGGAATTTATGCCGCGGGTATAGGGGCGATCAATAAGACCCTGCATGAGATAGGCGAGGTGGTGGTGGTAGCCCCAGAGGCGGAGCGGAGCGGTGCGAGCCATTCTATAACCTGGGCCCATCCCCTACGGGTCCGCAAGGTATATGTTGAAAATAAGTTCTTTGGGTATGCCGTCAGTGGCTCACCAGCCGACTGCGTCAAGATGGCTGCCATGGAGATTATGGAGAAACCGCCTGAGCTAGTCGTCTCCGGTATAAATCTAGGAGCAAACGTAGGCATACACGTGCTCTACTCGGGAACGGTTGCCGCCTCTATCGAGGGCTCCATACTAGGCATCCCCTCTGTGGCTGTATCCATCGACGTCTCAGGATACCCAGACCTTGAGTATGCTGCAATCATCGCTAGGGATATAATAAAACAGACAATAAAACACAAGCTCCCAAGGTGTACACTCATAAACATCAACATTCCGTCCTTAAAAAAAGAGGAGATAAAAGGAATCAGGATAACACGTCAGTATACACACGGTTTTGAGGAGAGTGTTGACAGGCGAAAGGACCCGGGAGGCGGGACGTACTACTGGCTGGTGGGCGGCACGGAGATTACCGTTGAAGAAAAAGGCACAGACTTCCAGTCAATACGTGACGGTTACATCTCAATAACACCCCTGTGCTATGATCTAACAGACCATAACCTGCTCAAGGGCATAAGCTCATGGGACTGGAAGGGAGTGGAAGAAGATATTTGCAAATTAAAAGGTATAACCAAATAGCAATTTTAACCTACCCGAGTGCGATTGCATTCAGAAGCTTTTTTTATCAAACGGCTTAGGTAAAAGTTCAGAGAGCTTCAGCTCCTCTTCCCCACCGTGATTTGCAATGATAATGACTAAATCCTTGGAAAACTCCCAGAGCACCTGCCTGCATGCCCCACAGGGAGGGGTTAAGTCCTCTGCCTCGGTATAGATGGCCAATGCCTCAAAGTCCCTCGACCCATCAGAGACAGCATTATAGACGGCAACCCTTTCTGCACATACGGTAAGACCATAGGAACAGTTCTCGACATTACATCCCAGATACACCTTGCCCGATGTCGTCCGAAGGGCGGCACCCACCCCAAAGCGACTGTAGGGGCTGTAGGAACGTTTCCTCGCCTCTCGAGCCTGTTTAACCAGTTCGTTCATCTTCCGCTATTCCGGTCTATCGTCTAAAAGATATTGGCTCCCAACGATCATTTCCTTGAGTAATCTAAATGCCTTAGTCTCAACCTGCCTCATCACAGCGTGCACTTCTTCTTCAGATATTTCCTGCGGTCCGAGCCCTGCGGCCTTGTTGGTTATGCAAGAGAGGCCACACACCCTGACACCCATCTGCCTGGCAGCAATGACCTCTGCCACCGTTGACATGCCAACTGCATCAGCACCAAGCACCCTGAACATCGCTATCTCTGCCGGTGTCTCAAAGCTGGGGCCGCTCACGCCCAGATATACACCCTTCCTTACAGACACCCCAATATCCTTCGCCGCGTTTATCGCCACTTTTATAAGCGCAGGATCGTAGGTATTTGTCATATCTATAAACTTGGAGCCGATTCTGTCGTCTTCTATGCCCGTTAATGGATTCTGCATAGTCATGTTTATATGATCGGTAATCAGCATCAAATCACCCGCCCCAAACCCATGGTTTATACCGCCGGCAGCATTGGTTACAAATAGCGCCTTTATACCTAATTGGCACAGCACCCTTACCGGATAGGCCACTTCCTGGACGGAAAACCCTTCATAGATATGGAACCTCTCATTTAGGCATGCAGTGGGTATATTCCCAACCTCTCCTACTATCAGTGCTCCGTCTCTTCTTGTGGCTCCATAGAGAGCGGGTAAGAGATTCGGTATGTCTGTGTATCCTATAGTAGTGGACGAGCTTAATTCTTTCGTAAAGTCCTGCCATCCGGTACCCAGTACAACCCCTATTTTGGGCCTATCAGAGATTCTGGTATGAATATACCTAACAGATTCCTGTATTTGTTCGTACAGACCGTCCATCTTCCCGGGGAATTCTACCCTGCATGGAGAGAAAGTTAAAGAAATAATTGCACCTCCTGTATTGGCTACAAATAGAGGCAATACTCCAATTGGTAAGATTTGTTTTCCTGCTTCCCCTTGACGGGGTAAAGATTCATTATTACCCTCCCCCCTTGAGGGGGGAGGGACAGGGGTCTGTACCATTCTATTTAATGGAGAGAGCATTATTTCCATCCCCCTCGATGGGGAAAAGATTCATTATTACCCTCCCCCTTGAGGGGGGAGGGATAGGGTGGGGGTGAGCAGGTTTATTCCACCCTCCCCCTTGCCCCCTCCCATCAAGGGAGGGGGAGGAGAAGTGGAGACCTCGCGGAAAGGGGAAGAAGGGGTAAAAGAAGTACGGCCACCGAGGGAAGAAAGTGTTTCCCATTGCCATATACCCCACAAACAACTGCATCTTCTGTACTAGCTACAGGCAAAAGAACGAGATTGCTTCGGCCACTCCGCCTGAGGCCGATGGCCTCGCAATGACATACCGCCATTGCTACGTCCCTATATCGTTCTGTCATTGCGAGCGAAGCCCTCCTTAGCCCTCCGGGGCGACGGATGGGCGAAGCGAAGCAATCCCAGAACAAGAAAAACCCGTAAGCTGCCTGTCGCCTGTCCTTATTTCTTCTACTTGCAATTTTTCCCACCCGTAGTAAAATCTCTCTCAGACAAACCTGCCTGAGAAGCACACCTGCAAACAACATATAAGCTAAGTCCAGCTTAAAACTAGAAAGGCCATATATGCTCAACCATAAAGAGAGGTACAGTTAGTTTCCCAATTCCTGACCGAAGGACAAGAGAAAAGGTAAAAATGGGACGACCGAATAAACTAATAGAGGAGCAACAGGAAGAAATAGTCAGGTTGTACCAAGAAGGTGTCTCTGTACATGCTATAGCCGCTAAATTCCATGTATCTCAAGAGATAACCAAGCGAATCCTAGACCTTAAAGGGGTATATGCACTTAGTAAAAGACAAGAAGAAGAAATAGTCAGACTGCACTGTGAAGGTTTGTCGTTACGTGCAATTGCAGATAAATTCTCTATACAGCCCCAAAGAATCCAGCGTATGTTGCAACGCAAAGGAATACGTATTATAACTGAAGAGCAAAAAAACGAAATGGTTCGGTTATACCAAGAAGGGCTATCCTTAGCTACTATAGCACTTAGATTCCCTGTAAGGCGTGAGAGTATCTGGAATGTCTTGAAACGTAAAGGAGTAAAAACTAGACCTCGGATAGAAGCCGTGAACAAAGCCCTGACAACCTATACCCATGACGCTACCTTTTTCGATTTAATCGACACAGAAGAAAAGGCGTACTGGTTAGGTTTTATCATGGCAGACGGAAACGTTTTCCATAAGGATGGGACGGACTATTACACCTTTAATGTAGGGGTCAAGGAATCCGATAGGGATCATCTTAAAAAGCTTAAAGCTTCTCTTAATTCATCACACCCAATAGTTCTCGACAAAAGAACTCTATTTAGATTTAAAATTAATAATAAAACACTTTGTAAGGCACTCATAAGACAGGGTGTTGTACCTCGAAAGTCGTCCAAAGAACTTACTCCTCCACAAATGCCGAAAGAACTCCTAAGACATTTCTGGCGTGGATATTTCGATGGAGACGGGAGTTTGTACATAACACTCCATGGGCCAAAACAAAAATCTGGGAGCAAATACAAACAGTGGGGTTTTAATCTGCTTGGCTCTCGAACTCTATTGGAATCGTTTGTAGAGTGGGCTTGGTCTCAAGGATTATTATCGAGGAGGCTTCCTTTACATCGTATACGGAATTCTAAAACATTCGAAACAAAGTCACGAAGAGACGCTGATATATGCAATGTTATGAAGGCATTATATAAAGACGCAACAGTATATTTGGATAGGAAAATGGATAAATATCGGCAGCTAACATCTATCGATGGGAAAGATGGCCAGCTAAACTTGCCCCTAAGCAAATAGGCAAGAAGCCAAAAGGGAGATATGGTAAGAGC
>JBHICS010000028.1:0-7852 GCA_046759685.1 Candidatus Brocadiales bacterium
AGACGATTGATGTAGTTCACAAAAATATTGGTAGTAATGCATTCAAGCCTAAAAAGCACTGAACGCTGCTGTCTTTGATGCAGTGATGGTTGCAGTTGGAAGAAGACTATCACGCGGTGACATTAAGGATCTCAAGGCCTTGAAAGAGCGATATGAAAACCTCTTGCGTAATGAAAACTTCATCAATGCAAGTGAAACCGCTACCGCTGACGATGAGAATGTTAGACGAAGGATGCAACTTGCAGCAGATATTTTCAAAGACATAAAATGAATAATCTTACAGCTGTACGCTATCGGCAACGACTTGACAACTTGTTTAAGCAAATCGGCTCTTTCTCCGGAGATCCAGAACTTCAATCCCATTGGGCAAAGTACTTGTGTGTTCTAACATCTGGATTCCTCGAGACTTCCGTGCGCGCAATATACAGCCAATACACTAAAACAAAAGCAGCACCATATGTGGCAAACTTTGTTGACGTTCAATTGAAGTATTTTCAGAATCCTAAGATGGATAAAATTCTCGAGTTGACGAAGTTTTTCAGCCCTGAATGGGAATACAATCTTAGGAATGCTACCGATGGTGAAGCCAAGGATGCGGTTGATAGTATAGTCGCTAATAGAAACAGGATCGCACACGGTGAATCAGTTGGAATAACCTATTCAAGTATGCAACGCTACTATCAGAATGCTATCAAGGTAATCAAGCTGATTGATGAGCAATGCAAAAGCTAAGTGTTTGCTATCAAACTAAATAGCGAAAGCACTTTTCTGCCCGATGAATCAGGCAGCTACAAAAACAGGTTACTGTTCATACTGTAGCGGCAGAGTTTACTCTGCTTAATTTCGAGCGTGTAAGCTGAAGGCAGACTCTAGTCGAGTCGTGCCAGAGGCAGATCCGCCTCCGGCGGACAAGCTCGACCGCTACATCTTGGGGAGTACCGTACTGCAACAGCAGAGGTAGACAACGACCTTTATGGTCGTTGATGCAACGAAGTAAACTTCGTTGTCTACCACAACATCAAGCAGATTGTAGGGGCAACCCCCCTGCGGGGGCAGGCACGGGGCCCTGCCCCTACCATGCACATCGAGCGGATAAACTCTGCCACTACAATTGGTAGGGAGTAGTTGCCCCATTCATGGGGCGTGTATAAGGGCCTGATAAATCAGGCAGCTACAATTGAGATATCACCGCCGCTTCAGCTCGTCTATCACCACGGCTATAAGTATGACGAAGCCCTTTATAACCCACTGGAAGAAGGTGGGGACGCCTTTTAATAAAAGGCCGTTCTCCAACACGCCGATAAATAATGCCCCGTAGATGGTGCCTATCACCGTGCCCCTGCCGCCAAAAAGGCTGGTACCACCCAGCACCACCGCCGCAATGGAGATAAGCTCGTACATCAGCCCCAGCTTGGGGTCGCCTGAACCTAATCTAGACGCAAGGATTAGACCGCATATCCCCGCGCACATACCGCTTATCACATAGACCCAGAACTTGGTGCCTGCCACGTCAATGCCTGAGAGCCGAGCCGCCTCCTCGTTGCCCCCGACGGCGTATATGTATCTACCAAACACAGTATAGCGCGTAATCACAAACAGCGCAGCGGCGAGGACGGCCATTATAAATACGGGCATGGGAATGGTCCCCACGGAGGCAGTTCCTATCAGCTTGAACTCCGCCGGCAGGTGCCCGATGGGCCTTGCATCGCAGTATATATTTGCCATGCCCCGCGCCATGGTCATCATGGCCAGGGTGGCGATAAAGGGTGGTATCTTGAAGACGGTGACCATCGCCCCGTTAAACGCCCCAATTGTCGCACCAAGCCCCACGGCCACAAAGGTGGTCACTGGTATTAACCCATACGAGAGCGCATCCGTGTGTTTTGAAACGTCCGCACAAATAACCGCACTGAGGGCAAGGATGGAACCCACTGAGAGGTCTATTCCTGCCGTGAGAATCACCAGTGTCTGACCTACGGCGAGTATGATGTAGACGGAATTTTGGTTGAGGATGTTGGTCAGGTTCTCCAGGGTAGGGAAGCCCCTGGCGTCGATTGCATAGTATATGGACATCACCGCCAAGGCAATGAGAATAGCATAGTCCAGCGCCACGGTCTTTACCTTGGAGAGTTTTATCGTCTTCATATTCGCTTGAGAGTCCTGCAAAAGTAGCTCAATTACTCTATGTCATTCTGAGCGAAGAATCTATGTAGGAACACGTTGTCCGCCTCAGGCGGATGCCCCTACTCAGAATGATCGCCTAAGGCGGATGCAGGCTTTTTCAGAGGGCTATCTCTTATTTGTTCACCCTTACTGCCGGCCTTCGGGTGGCGAGCTGGTGGGAGCGGGTGTGTCGTTATTCAGTCGAGTTTTTTCACCGCCGTTTGCCGGGCGGGTGCCGCCCATTGCCATGAACAGGATCTTATCCATAGTTGCCTCCGCCTTAGCCAGCTCACCCTCCACCCTTCCCGCATGCATGACCATTATCCTGTCACTGAGTTCGAGTATCTCCTCGAACTCAGAGGAGATTACTATTACAGCAACACCTTCCTTGACCAGATTGTTGATAAGCTGATAAATCTCCACCTTCGCCCCTACGTCTATACCCCTGGTAGGCTCGTCAAAGATGAAGACCCTTGCGCCCCTGAGCAGCCACTTTGCCAGAACCACCTTCTGCTGATTCCCACCGCTTAGGTTCTTGACCAACTGCCTTTCGCTGGGGGTCTTTACCGTCAGGCTGGTAATCATATCCCCAACGGCGCTAAGCTCTTTTCGCCTGTTTATAAAGCCACCTCTGGAGAAGTTTATGAGATTTGGCAGGCTTATATTGTCTCTAACGGGCAGGCCCAGGATGAGTCCCAGGTTCTTCCTGTCCTCCGGCACAAGCACCACGCCCGCCCTTATGGCCTCTACTGGGGAGCGAAAGCGTCTGGGCCTTCCATCGAGTAAGACATTTCCGCCGTCTATATGGTCGAGTCCCACAACGGCCCTGGCGAGCTCCGTCTTCCCGGCCCCCACAAGGCCGGCAATGCCCAGTATCTCCCCCTCCTTCACAGAGAAGTGTATATCGTCCAAGACACCCCTCCTCATGAGGCCATCAACCCTGAGGACCTCTTCTTTTAAAACGGCCTCCCTCACGGAGTGATATTTCTTGAGTGTCTTGCCCAGTATCATCTCTATAAGCTCATTCCTGTCGATTTCATCCAGTCTCTTAGTGGCTACCAGTCTCCCGTCCCTGAGCACGGTTACCCTGTCAGCAATCTGAAATATCTCTTCCATCCTGTGGGAGATGAAGATAATGCCCTTACCCTCTCCCTTTAAACGGCGCACGATGGAAAAGAGGCGTTCGGTCTCCTGGAGGCTCAGGGTGGCGGTAGGCTCGTCCATGGCGATTATCTTGGCCTTTACTGCCAGCGCCTTTGCTATCTCCACCAGCTGCTGCTGTGCAACACCAAGGCTTGCCACCCTACTCCTGGCCTTGACAAGGGACCCAAGGACTTCGAGCAGCCTGTCAACCTCTCTATACATCCTCTTATAGTCCACAAAGCCCATAGCCGACCGGGGCTCCCTTCCCAGGAAAACATTCTCGGCGACGCTTAACTCAGGCACGAGATTGAACTCTTGGTAGATGACGCTTATGCCCAGGTCAATGGCCTTGTGGGGAGATGTGATGTTGAGCCTCTCGCCGTCGAGGGAGATCTCACCCTTATCCATTTTGGTCGCACCAGAGAGTATCTTTATCAGGGTTGACTTCCCTGCACCATTGACCCCTACCAGGGCATGGACCTCGCCCTGGACCACCTCAAAATCAACATCAACGAGGGCCCGGACGCCGGGGTACTGCTTATTTATCCCCTTGAGGAGAAGTCTATTTGCTTGTGGTTGTGGCATGGGCAGGACCTGCTGCCTTTTCTAAGCTCTCTTTGTCCACAATTCCAGTGTCTATGGGTATCTCCAAGGGCACTTCCTGTCCGCTGAGGTGTCTTACTATGGTCTGTATAGTGGTCCTTCCTATGGCGATTGGATACTGTATCACGTCCGCCTTGAGGGCTCCGCCCTCTTTTATGGCCTGCTGTGCCTCGGGTGTTGCATCGAAACCGACTATGACAACATCCTGCCTTCCAGCGGCCTCAAGCGCTGCCAGGGCGCCCAGGGCACAGTTATCGTTTACCGCAAATATCCCTTTTATGTCAGGATGTGATAGCAGCATATTCTGCATCACTACCATGGCCCTATCCCTATCCCCCTGGGCCGATGGCTGGTCAACTATCTTCATTTCGGGATGTTCTTTAACTGCATCCTTGAACCCCCTCACCCTCTCCTGGACCGAGGCTACCTCCGGGTGGTCTATTATGGCCACCTCACCCTTACCGCCCAGCATCTTGGTCAGGTGCTCACCTGCCAGCACACCGCCCTGGTGATTGTTGGAGGCTATATGACAAACCACCTTCCCCTCTTCTGAGCGTATATCGGCGGTGAAGACCGGGATGCCCCTCTTGTTTGCCCTCTCTATAACGGAACCAACGCCTATGGAATCCACCGGGCATATTACCAGCGCATCCACCCTCTGCGTGATAAAGTTCTCTATCTGCGAGGTCTGAGTGTTAAGGTCCTTCTCAGCCGATTGGACTCTCAGAGTGACGCCGCTGGCCTTGGCCTCCTCCTTAAGCCCTTCCTCAAGCTGCTGATAGAACACGTCTCTGGTCAGGAGTGTCACACCCACATAGTATTCTTTCTTCTTTGCCCCGCTAAAGAGTAAAGCTATTGAGATTAGTGCCAACACGAGTAAGGTCTTCTGCATCGTCTCCTCCTTTCGCCGAAAGCATCAACAGCTTATCATTTTTTTGGAGAAGTGCAAGCATGGCGTTTAGATTCGTTTGACAGATAGTGTTGTGGGTGTTATATTCGCCCATGGAACTGTCGAAAATGTCTGCCAGCATACTACGAAGCAAGCCCTTCAGACTAATCTACCTTGTATACGCATGGATTATTATTGCAGGTATCTGGCTTATAGGTTACTTCTTTGCTGCCCTCACCTCCGTAGGAAGCGGACGTAAGGAACACATATATAACACCTTCTGCAGACTGGGTGCACGATTGACAGCAAAGGGGTTAGGCATACATATAGTGGTGGAGGGGATAGAGAACATACCCAAGGGCGAACCGGTTATATTCATATGTAACCACCAGAGTTTTTTCGACATATATACTGCCTTCGGTTTTATCCCCCAAAACTTCTGTTTTATCTCCAAGGAGGAAGTCTTTAGTGTCCCCCTGGTTGGTACTTACATGACGACTGCGGAACATATCCCCCTAGCTCGCGAGGAGGACCGAAGGTCTTACACGTCGCTAACCAAGGCGGTCAGGAAGGCCCGAGAGGGAAGGTCGCTCTTGGTATTTCCTGAGGGCACGAGGAGCCAGGATGGCAGGCTCGGACCCTTTAAGAGGGGCATTTCCCTTATCGTGTTAAAGGCTGGAAGAAAGGTGGTGCCAATGTGTATAATTGGCAGCCGCAACTTCCTACCCAAGGGCGAGTGGCTTCCTCATCCGGCAAACCGTGAGATAAGAGTGAGGTTTGGCAAACCAATCGAGTTCGCCAGGGTGAGCAAGATGACCAAGGAGGAATCTGTCGAGTCGGTAGACAGGCTGAGGCAGGCAGTTACAGATTTAATGGAGGCACAAGGGAAGGCCAGTAATGACTGAGGAAAGACTAAAGGGGCTCTACGGTCTCATAGAAGGACTCATCAAGAGCGGCAGGGGTGTGGCATTAAGACCGCAAAATTTTTTCAAGAACATGCCGCTAACAGGCGGCTACGTCCAGCCTCTTCTCTTCTCTCTGGCGATATTTTTCATAGTTATCGGCTATAATCTGGCCCTTATTGCTTCAGGACTTCCCTATCCCACCGGGCAGGAATCTGAGGGTGAGTCTGTTGTTGAAGCACTAAAGAAGGTCCCTTTCCTTGGTGCCCTCTGGGTCTTGGGTCTCCTCTTAGGGTCACTCATCATACACGGCTCGTTCAAGCTACTGAAGGGTACGGGCGGCTACGAGGCCACCTTTAGGATACTTGCATACAGCTCTATAGCAAACCTCTTAGCCATAATACCATCGGTAGGACAGTATCTGTCCACCATTTACACCCTGGTACTCATAATGCTGGGAGGAAAGCTGGTCCACGGCCTCTCAAGCATCAGGGCCATAGCAGCCCCTATGCTGCCGGCATTCCTGTTGTGGGGTATATTGATCGCCATGATCCTGGCCGGGGTCGTATCAATTGAGGAAATAACCTCTAACCTTGAGCGGTAGCGCCACCCTCTTTAACTAATATCTCCCTAAAAATCCTGCGGGTGATGGTGGTATGGGTCTCATTATCTGCGAGGAGTCTTTCTTCTGGCGGGGGCGCTTCATCTGGAGAATAGCCCAGTCTCTTTGCCAGCTTATTTAATGCCTCGCTTGACTCAGGCAGTTTGTCCTTGGTAATGTCATGTACTATGCGCATGCGGCTCTCCACCCTCCTGAGGAATTCGTACGCAGAGACAAGTGGCTTATAATGGTTCTCCTCAATAAGGTGTGAGTTATACATGTTGTGGAGCGCATCCAAGGTGTTTGCTGTCCGTATGTTAGGATAATCCCTGCCGTATTTAAGTTGAAGGAGCTGTACTATAAACTCTATGTCAACAATCCCACCAAAACCCCTCTTAATGTCCTTTCCCCTGGTGGACTGCTCCATGCGCTCCCTCATCTCGCCTATCTCCCAGGTCATTTCTGGTCGCCACTGCCCGGTATAGAGACAATCTTTCACCACCTCCACAACCTCCCTTCCAAGCCCTTTGTCACCTACTATCCACCTGGCCTTTGTAAGGGCCTGTTTCTCCCATAACTCCGCCTCACTGCTATAATACTTCCTGAAATTCTCCAGAGATGTTACTAATATCCCACCTCTGCCTTCTGGCCTGAGCCTGGTGTCTATCCTGTATAGCGTCCCCCATTCAGTCATCTCTCCCAGGACCTTCATAAGCTTGTGCGATATATCGGCAAGCTGGTTCGATACGCCAACCCCTGACCTCTCTGCCTCTCTGTAAACAAAAACCACATCAAGGTCTGAACTATAACTCATCTCCCTGCCGCCCAGTTTTCCCAGGGCAAGTACACCAAAGGAAGGGGCACTACCCTCCCACTCGACCCCATTTGAACACCTGTGAAAGGTGTCTACTAGAATGGCCTCTGCCAGCCCCGAAAGGTCTTGCATGGTGGTGCTCGTATCGGCCTTACCCAGTATATCTCTAACACCGATGCGCAGTATCTCCTGGTTCTTGTACCCGTGGAGGCAACGCGTTTTATCCGGGGCGTGCACCATCAGAGAAGAGAGCTCGCTGACCATCTCCCCGGTATCTTTGTGTTCGCCAATAATCAGGGAATCAATAAGCTGGTCCAGCATGCCGGGGTTCTTTATGAGGATATCCGACAGGAATTGACTCCACGCGCACAGGTCAACAAACACCTCCAGGGCCTGTGGATTTTCTGAAAGCATCTGGAAGAAGATAGTCTTGGCTCCAAGTGAGGCCGTGCAGCGCTCCAAATTGTTTAGCGCCATATCGGGGTCAGGGGCCTGTCTCAGCATGGATAGAAGAGAGGGCGCTATGCTGGCGAAGAAGGCCCTTGTCCTGGGAGAATCGTGAAGAGGAGGGGTCTCCCTGGAAAGCAGGTCTATGTTTCGGTGGGCCTTGGACAGGTCTTTAAGATTGTATTTAGCAAGCATACTCTCCATCTGCTCGTCTGTATGTTCGGGGTTCAGAATCAGGTCCACCTCTGGTGCGAAGCTCTCATCCTCCTCGCCAAAGAGGTTGTGGAACA
>JBHICS010000029.1:0-7829 GCA_046759685.1 Candidatus Brocadiales bacterium
AGCCCAAAGGACATACTCGGAATTAGGCACTATGTAGCCATGCGGACCCCGCTCAGGGACGAGTCCCCAATTGTAAGATATTCTACCAGAGTTGTGAGGGCGACAAGGCCGGAGGAGGCCACAGACGGCTTCATAAGAGGCCTAGTACTTTATGGCGCCTCCCCCAGGGCATCCATCTCTTTGGCTAAGGCCGCCAGGGCCTATTCATTTATCAAGGGCGACGATGCGGTACTCCCGGAGCACGTACAGGCTATGGCCTATCCTGTACTCAGACACAGGATAATACTTACCCACGAGGCAGAGTCCAGAGGTGTAGATGCCGACGAAGTTATAAGAGACGTGCTTGAAAGGGTGCCAAGGTTTGAATAAAGATGACCGAAAGGCAAGTAAAGAGAAAAATACAGCTATATTTCCGTAGGCTTGCCTCGAGCCTCTTCGAAGGTGCCTTCCCAAGCTCGGTTAGTGGTCCAAGGGGTTTGGAACTGGACGAGATAAGGGAGTACCAGCCCGGCGACAGTCTGCGCTCTATTGATTGGAAGACTACGGCAAGGTCCAGGAAGCTTCATATTAGGGTTAGTCTCCCTGAGCGCAGGACTTCTGTACTGTTTCTTATCGATAAAAGCGGTTCCAAGAGATTCGGTGCCTCGAAGGCCCTGAAGGAAGACGCCCTATTCTCTGCCCTCTCCACACTTTTTGAGGCCGTGGGAGAGACTGGCAACCCAATTGGACTTGTCACCTTTACAGACCGTATAGAGAGATATTTTCCGCCCTACATGAATGAAAGACAGGCCCTCAAGCTCATCGACATACTTAAGAGGGATGAGCCTCAGGGAACCCTCACTGACCTGGACGTGGCCTTCTTCTATGTTAATAGCCTTAACCTGCCACCCAGCGTGATCTTTATCCTATCTGACTTTATAGCTGAAGACAATTATTATGCGTCCTTATCAACCCTTTCAAAGAGACATGAGGTGATCCCGATAGTAGTCAAGGACGAGCGCGAGGACGAACTTCCCAGGGCAAGGGCCTTTCTGACAGTGCGCGACATGGAGAGCTTGGAGATGGGCCTTCTCGACCTCTCACGGCCTCTCACGGGGGAGCGGTATCTTGAGCACTTTATACGCCTTGGTCTGGACTACATAGTTGTTAAGACCGGCGAAAACGAGGGTATTTTGAGGGATAAGTTCGCAGACTTCTTCGAAAAGAGGGCAAGGACAAGGAGGGCCGTGAGGAGATGAAGAAACTCTTTTTCGCTATCCTCTCTATCGCCCTTTTTTTGTATCCACCATGCGCATATGCTCAATATGGCCAAGGAACCCCTTCTGAGCCCCCTGCTTCTAGCAAAATACTTACACCATCCACAGAAAAGCCCATAGAGATATGGACCTTTCCCAGTACGCACCGATTGGTAACCGGCAAGACCCTTATACTCACCGTTCAGGTAATGTGGAGATTGGGCATCAGTGTACATATGGATGACCTGGTCAACATTGACCTCTCACCGTTTAATATAGACAAGGTAACCATCGGAGAGAGGCAGATATTTGACAACGAGCGAGATTACGTAGTCGTTCAGTATATCCTATCCCTCCCAGAAGATGCAAAAGAGGGTGAGTATACAATACCTTCCTTCGGCATATCGTTTGTGGACGAGGTGGAACAAAGGGAAGGGCTGGCCACTTCGTCTCCACTAACCGTAAAGAAAGTCCCGCTGGTAATAACAGGCAAGGTGGATAGAGACGTCATCGAGATTGGGGATGTAATACGCTACAGCCTTACAATCCTCCATGAAAAGGACACCGAGGTACTGCTGAAAAACCTTAAGGAAATCAAATTTGAGCCCTTTGCCCTGTTACACTCGTCCTTCCGCCATGAAGAGACCCCCCAAATAAAGAAGCTCATGATCGATTACTATCTGTCCATCTACGAGATGGGGGGCGAAAAGAGGCGGTATGAGATTCCGTCCCTATCCGTATTTTATTTTAAGCCGAACGAGCGACGTGGTGGGGAGGAAAAGGTCATAAAGACAAAGGAAGTGCGAACACAGCCCATCCCTGTTATCATTAATAAACTCCTCAAGACGGTGGACGTCCCACTCGAGGGGCTAAAGGGACCAATAACCTACAAGAGGAGCGAACTTTACTTCCAGGGCTACTTCGTAATATTCCTTGGTGTCTGCCTATTTCTCCTCGTATTAGCTCCGGTGGGAATTCGCCGTATAAAAGATAACCTCTTTCCTCCCAAAGAAAAGCCGCCGGAGACCCCTGCGCTAGCGGCAGAGGAGCTGAGGTCGCTTATTTCCTCCTTTCACTTCACTGGAGAGGAGTTCCAAGATAGAAGGCATCTGGAGGGAATTGATACGGCACTAAGGGCCTACCTTGGATCACTATCAGGCCTGCCCAGGGAAAAGTCGTTGGCACTAACCACGTCCGAGATGCTCACCAGGGTACCCCCTGAGATTGCCCTGCCCTCAAAGGAGATACTTAGGGGACTGGACATGCTAATCTTTGGCTATGTTGTGGAAAAAAATAAGGCGGAGGAGCTAATCGGTAAAATCGAGGACGTCCTCAAATCCGCCTTAGGTGGATGAGAATTGATGAACTTAGAAGACCCTAAGTTCCTGCTATTAATACCTCTCATGTATCTACTCCTCCAGGTGTTTAGATGGCGTGGATACATGGGCTATTCAAGCCTGAGAAGGCTCCCCAAAATCAGCCCGCTTAAGACCGCAATCATCAGACTCCCACGGACGCTGTGGTTCCTGGCCGTTGCATTCGCCATTATCGGCCTCTGCCATCCCCAGTCAGACCTACAGGAAATAGAGGTAAACACCCAGGGCAGGGAGATGATAATGGCGATAGATGCCTCCTTCAGCATGACAGGTCATGCCATGGAAGAGATAAAAAAGATAGTCACGGACTTTGTAAGGGGGAGGTCAAATGACCTTATAGGCGTAACTATCTTTGGTACAGATGCGGCACTTGTGGTCTTACCTACCCAGGAGTGTTCCCTCCTGGAAAATTCCATCAAGAAGATTCATGCCTCTCAAGTTGGCTTCCAGACTGCCCTTGGCGAGGGACTTTTTACCGCTATTGTAGCGCTCATAGAAGACGATTTGGGTAGAGAGTATGAGATTAAAAAGCTGAGGCACAGCATTAACAGGCAGCACTTGGGGGACTATGCACTGAAGGTAGCAAAGAAGGTGGGCGTCAAGAAAAACAGGGTAATCGTGCTTTTCACAGACGGCATATACAATGTAGGCATAAACCCCGTGAGGCCACTCAGACTGGCCGCAAGGCTGGGTATAAAGGTTTACGTCGTGGCGGTAGAACCGTCAGCAGAAACAGGTGTGGAGCCTGAGCAGGCGGCCGAGAGGATAGCAGACCTGAAGAAAGGCGTGGCTGCCTCCGGGGGAACGTACTTCATGACGAGTGGGGCCGCTATAACTGGACCTCACTTTAGGAAAGAGGATTACGAGCAGGTAGCCAAGTTCTATAAGGAAATAGATTCTATAGAGAGGGACAAGGTATTTCTGGAGAAGGTTACAAGTAAAAAGGACCTCTACTTCTATCCAGCACTTTTAGGGCTGGTCTGCGTTATCGGAATGGTTACCGTGGAAAATATCTGGATAAGAATACCTTGAGGTGTAGAAAAAATGAATAAGACAAACAGTATAAAAGTGTTCATAGTCCTTTTATCCCTTTGCCTTATAACCTACGGGACGGGGGTTCGCAACCGTTGCCTCCTGACGGCCAAGGCCAAGGAAGACATCTTGATGGGCAGGTACCACAGCGCCCTGGAAAACCTAGACAGGGCAAGGAATTCCATACTTAATAGCTTCCTAAATTTTTTGGGGAAAGAAGACCTCTTGCTCGAATACAACACCGGGGTTGTCCTTACCCTGTTGGAGGAGAAGAAGGAGGCCAGTGTGAGATTTAAGAAGGCATCAAGGGCAAGCGACCCAGAACTCAGGGCAAGCTCCCTTTATAATGAGGCCAACACGCTCGCCGATGACCTTGATTTCGTTAATGCCGCCCAGGGATATGTAAAGGTCTTGGAGATAAACCACAATGACTTCCAGGCAAAGAAAAACCTTGAGAGGATGCGTTTGGGTGAGTTACAGTTCTCCACCATGTTCAGTCCAGAGAAAGAAGAGCGCGAAGAAAGGGTTCAGGCCCTGAAGTTGCTCCCCTGGGGCAATAGGTACAAATATAGTGGTAGCCCAAGGCTGTGGTGGTAGATGCTAATCTTTAACTACGACGAATACCTGTGGCCCGTGGCCATAGTCTGCATTGCCATCTTTTTGTTTTATACATACTCCTACCTGAGGAAGAGGAGATGGCTGAGGGATTTTGGCAGTATAGAGCTTATTGCAAAGGAAAGCCGCGTCCCCCGGGCATTCAGAGATATACTTAAGGGTGCAGTTATCAGCCTTGCAACAGCCGGACTGGCGTTGGTGCTATTGGGCCCGAAGTGGCTCACCATAGAAGAAGAATACGAGCGGGAGGGAATGGAGATCGTCTTTGCACTGGATGTATCCCTAAGCATGCTGGCAGATGACGTCAAACCAAACAGGCTCCAGAGGGCCAAGACAGAGATAGAGAATCTAACGCGTGAACTACACAACGACCAGATTGGCCTTGTTGTCTTTGCAGGGAAGGCGTTTTCCCTGCTACCCTATCTAACCCAGGACTACGAGCGCATCTTTCTCAGGATGCTAGGCCTCATAAAGGAAAATTACGCAAGGTTTGTACCCTATGGCACAAATATCGGTAATGCCCTCCTCATTTCCATGGACGTGTTTAGTGATAGACCTAATGAGAAGGTGCTGATATTACTCACCGACGGTGAGGAACAAATAGCCGTAAGGAGCCTGGTGGCTGAGGCCGTGAGACTACTCCTGGAAAAGAAAAACATATCACTCTATATGATAGGCATAGGAGACCCCAATAAGGCGGCCCACATCCCAAAAAAGGACAAGTACGGCACAATCATTGGTTATGAAAAGGACCAAAAAGGCAAGGTTATTGAGACGCGTCCCAACCCATCATTTCTAATGGAGGTGGCGCAGCTCACGGGCGGCAGTTATGTGCATGACGCAACGGGGGAAGAATTGAAAAACATCTTCAAGGCCGCCATAGAGAAGCACAGAAAGGTGGTCGGCATCAGGACGAAGAATGTATTCATCGATGTCTCCCGACACTTCCTAGCGGCAGCAGTATTGCTCCTTACCCTAGGTCTTTGCATTTAAAAGACATACTGTAAACTATTTAATAATATTTGACAGTGTAGGTCAAAGATGCTAGACTGCCTCCCCTTTCCAAGATCTTCTACGAGGTACGGCCAATGTGTACGTTTGTAAAGATATTTACCTGTTGTCTCCTTCTATCCACCTTCCTAACCACTCAAGCAGAATCCATCCAATTATATCTTAGTGAGAAAGACATAGGAGATGCCGTAGAGTACGGTACCTCAAGAAGAGACCTCACACATCCAGAGCTGTTGAAGGATTGGAGGGTTGATTTAGGTTACGGTGTGGGTTCTGCCACTATCATCACCCCCTTTGGAAGCATCGCGGTACTGGCAAAGGAGATGGCCCGGCGATTCCGTGAGCCTACCGACCGCGAGATAAGAGAGGCCCTAGATAAGGAAAAAGGTGAGCTGCGCTTCGGATGCTCTCTCTACGGTGATAATGCATGGTTTGCAGACGATTACAAAGCAACCCTGATGTACAAGGACAAGAAGCTGGAGCCCAGTGAGACGGAAATCCCCAGCTCTGCAAAATATACCCGCTCCTATCCAGATTCCCCGCGTTACTGGGCCTTATGTTTCTTCGATTTTGAAATAATCAACATAGACCCTAATGCAAGGGTTACCCTGATTCTTAAAGACGGCGAGGGCAAGGAACTAAAGTTCCCGTTCGACCTGTCAAGGCTGAGATGATACTGCCGGAGAAGCTGAAGAAAGACATAGAGGGGTGGGCTGTACGGTTCCTTCTAGGACAATTTTGCCGCTTTGGCCCACTCTTTGTCGGTAATCGTATAAGCAAAGAAGTGGAGGCCTTAAACTTTCTCTGGAGAGAGGGTTACAGATACTTCCACCAGACCTATAAGCATGAAAACAGGGTAGTATGGACCAGCCTCTTTGTCCCCTCTGAGCTGCTCTTTGGCATGGGGCTACTCCCATTTAGCCTTGAGGTAAGCGCTGCCCTTTTCGCAGGCGTGGGCAAGAGCGCACAGGGCCTGATGGAGGCAGACGCCCAAGGTGTCCCTATCGATGTATGTTCATTCCACAGGTCAGCCCTTGGGTTTGCCTTTAAGGGTTATTTGCCCAGGCCGGTTATCCATGCGGCAACAAGCAGCCTCTGCGACTCTAATCTAAAGATGATAAAGATATGCGAATCTATTACGAAGAAGGACACTATCGTGTTGGATGTGCCTTATGAACTGAGTGGCGGAGCCGTACAATACCTGGCAGGACAGCTCAGAAATCTTGTTAAAAGGATAGAAGAGACATCGGACCTCAGAATGGACCCCAAGAGACTCAGAGAGGCCATAGAAAGGGCTAACAGAACACGTCAGCATATGCTTGAGGTAAATGACGTAAGGGTCAGCCCCTTTTCGCCCCTGCCAGGGGCGAGGGCACTGGGTTTCATGTTGCCAAGCTACCTGCTTTCAGGCTCTAGAATATCGGAGGAGTTCTATACAAAGCTAGCTCAAGAACTCAGGGAAAAGATAAAGGCCAAGGAGGAGAGTGGGCTAAAGCCAGAAAGAAAGGTAAGACTCCTCTGGCTGGAACTCAAGCCTTACTTTAAAAGTAACATACCAGCAACTGTAGAGAACAACAGTGACATAAAGATCGCCTTTGAAGAAACAAATTATGTGTACTGGGACGAGCTAGACCCCGACAGGCCCTACGAGAGCCTTGCCAGAAAGCTCATCACCAATCATTACAACGGCCCTCTCGAGCGGAGGATAACTGTCCTCAAAAAGCTGGCGAGAAAATATGATGTAGACGGTGCAGTGGTATTTTCCCAGTGGGGCTGCAGGAGGAATAATGCCGCAGTGCCTATTATAAAGAAAGAGCTCAACCGCGAGGGATTTCCGGTGTTGAACATAGATGGAGACTGTGTGGACAATCAAAACCTTGCGGTAGGCCAAACAAGCACCAGGTTTGAAGGATTTATAGAGATGCTGAGGACCGGAATGCGTGAGCAAAAGGAAGCCCTCAAGACCTAGGACCAAGGCCCCAAGTTATAAGAAGAAAACTCACAAATTAAGGCCGAAGAACGTCAAGTTAAATAAGACCTAGCCCCAGAATCTTTATCCTTCCCTGATTAACGTATTTATAAGCTTCCTGAATTTTGACTTCGTGTCTTCATTAAATCCCATTTCCTTCATCCGTACCCTGCCGTCTTTGCCCAGAATAAAGGTCACGGGTGTGAATTGGATGTCATACGCCTGTATTATGCCGTCCCTGCCCATAAAAACAGGGTAGTTTATCTGCATCCTCTCAACAAAAGGCTCAATTACACCAGGCTCGACACCCTCCACATTAATGCCTATAATCTCAAGTTCCTTATCTTTATAGGTGTCGCACAGTGTGTTGAGGAAAGGTATTACTTGCCTGGACATTGAATTTAGGGTGCTCCAGAAGTTAAGTATTAACACCTTCCCTTTATTATCCCGAACTATATCCCTAAGCTCTTCGGCGCTGAGTACCTTTACCTCCGGCTTCTTCTCGTTTGCAAAACCCGTGGGCGATGATAACAACAACCCCAGTAGTAGAGCCAATAATATAAAGGCGCTTGGTATGTTCTGTCTTGTAGA
>JBHICS010000030.1:0-7827 GCA_046759685.1 Candidatus Brocadiales bacterium
GTGTCTGGCGAAGAGCCAATTAAATAGGGCGGTCCTTGCGTTGCCGATGTGCAACAGTCCTGTAGGAGAGGGTGCGAAACGTACTCTTACCATTTTTAAGGATTTCGGCCTCTATAGTGCAGATTGAGTTCGGTGTACCTAGTGTGAAGCTAACGGGTTATGATACCCTGTGTGAACCCGGGCAACCATAGGTACATGAGCCTGGGTAACTCCATCCTAGGCCACTCGAGAAGTCGATATGCGCCAGGAGAGGAGATTCCTTGTGCAACCTTTAAGAGGTCACCCAGATGCCACTTTCTCTTATATTTTATAACTAATGCCTCGTCCAGCTCTGCCAGCTCTTTTGCCGAAGCTATAGCATCGCAGAGATAGCCTAACTGGTCTACCAGACCGTTATCTAGGGCCTGTTGGGCGGTGTATATCCTTCCGTCTGCGAGCCTCGCAACTTCCTCTACGGGCATGTCCCTGCCGGAGGCGATGACGGACACAAATCTTTTGTGCATTTCCTGTATTATTCCCTCGAGGATCGCCTTTTCCTCCGGTCGCATTGGCCGTGTGGGTGAGCCTAAGTCCTTCATGTCACCTGAGGTTATAGACCTGTCCTCTATTCCGTATCTGTGAATTAGTTCCGATATATTTATAAGGGGTAATATTACCCCTATGCTGCCTGTTATAGTGGTGGGGTGTGCGACAATCTTATCGGCCGTTACCGAGATGTAATATGCCCCTGATGCGGCAACGTCACCCATCAATACGACCACCTTCTTGTTCTTTTCTTCTTTATACCTTAATATCTCGTTATATATCATGTCACTGGCAGTTATTCCGCCTCCCGGGCTTTCTATCTGTAGGAGAATAGCCTCTACCTGATCATCCTTTTTGATATGTTCTAGCTGTTTCTTAAAGTTTTCTGCGATTCCTGTCTCGTCGGGAAGTAATACGGTTTGCGCAGTCCTTATTATGCCCTCGATAGGCACGAGGACTATCTTCTTGTCACCGCTTCCCTCTACAACCTCTTCTATAAACTCATCCTCCAGGGCCTTTTCACCAGTGATAAGCGACCTCCAGGCGGTGAAGCTGCCTATCAGCATTGCTACAAGAAAAAGGGTGGAAAGGAAGAAAAAGATCGCAACAGCGGCAGCTGCCCAGAAGCCTATCCCCTTACTCTCTTTTTTTGCCTCTTGGTTGTCCATGTTGTATTTCCTTGTATGTTAAGTACTGGATTTTTGTAATTATAATGAAATTAAGACATTAGGCAAGAAGTAAACACAATGTCAAGGAGTATGAGCTTCCGCCCAAGTGGGACAACGTGCCACTACTTTCTTGGCGCGCGTTGGAGGTAAGGCGGGACGTCTTTTTCCTTGGGTATGAGGAGATTGTGTTCTATGTGGAGGGAATCGAGTATCTTTGCGACTATAAAGTCAACAATATCGCCCAGCTCTTTGGGATAGTGATAAAAGCCGGGCATGGCTGGTAGCACACAGACCCCTGCCCTGGAGAGCCTTAGCATGTTTTCAAGGTGTATAGCGGTGAGGGGCGTCTCTCTGGGTACTACGACCAGTTTACGTCCCTCCTTCAGTGTGACACTGGCCGCACGTTGGATCAGGTTTATGGCCAGGCCGCCTGCAATGGCATCAAGAGTATTCATGCTGCAGGGCACTATTACCATACCCCCCGTAGGAAAACTGCTTCCAGAGGCAAGAGGCGCATCCAGCTGTGTGACCTTATAGTACCATATGGGGCTGTTTGGTTTACCCACAAGCGTGTCTATATCGGGGTTGTCTATATCCAGGTCCAGCCCAAGCTCCTGCCTTATAACAAGTAGGGCAGCCTCGGATATACTGAGATGGACCTGTATGCCTTTGTCACACAAGACCTGCAGCAGCCTGCGGGCGTACACCATCCCGCTTGCTCCTGTGATAGCTACTACGACGTTGTTTTCCAACCTTAAAATCCTCCCACAAACCGTTCCATCTTATCCAAGCTTTCCTAATGAGATAATAACGGCAATTGTACCTGGTGTCAATTGCATCTGGGGTATGTGTCCTATTTATTATCGTTATATGGTGAAGTGGTAGGCAGCCAGCGGCGTATCTTTGACTTGTACCTGAGGTAAGGCTCACCGAAGTGCTCCTCCAACCTGCGTTCCTCACCAGGGACCTGGACGAAATTGATGAAGACAAAAAATGCCCCCAGGTATGAGAAGATTCCGGCCGATTGTAGATATAATCCCTCTCCACAGATTATCGAGAGCATCCCCAGCAGCATAGGGTTCCTGACATAACAGTACGGGCCGGATACTATAAGCTGCCTTGGTGTACCTGTGGGGGTAGCCGTTTTCTCCCACTGCTCCTGGCTGTATATAAGCCGTGCACAGCTGGTAGCAAGCATAATTCCCCCCAAAAATAACGGAATCCCCGCCCAACGCGCGGACCCAAGTAGGACCTCCGGTAGAGTAGCGTCCAGATAGGTTGCAAGGTAGGGTAGTATGAGGCCCACCGTGATGGGAACAATTGGAATCCAGGCAAGTCGCACGCGTGTAGAGCCCATGGTTCTTGAGACGAGTCTTTCGAAGCCAGCCAGGTACTAGGCCTTAATAATAACATATATTTTCTTATAATTACAGCATCTTGGGCGTGTGGCGGAATTGGTAGATGCACCAGCCTGGGAAGCTGGTGGAGCTTTTGCTCCGTGAGGGGCGAGTCCCCCCGTGGGCACCATCTAGCCTAAGTTGGCAAAAGGGCTGGGTTTAACGTTTCGTCTGTAATTTGAACATCTAGGTTGTTGAATCTATATACTCATCATCCGTGTCTATTACCCGGGTTAGCTCTTCCAGGCTGGTAACGCCTGCTTTCACTTTTGTTAGTCCATCCTGCCACAGGGTCTTCATCCCTTTACTCACCGCTAGCCGGGCAATAGCAAGTGAGTCCTTCTGTGCCATCACATGGCCCCTTATGGCGTCGTCCATTACCAGGAGTTCTCCTATGGCAGTCCTACCACTATAGCCACTTTGCATGCACTCCTCGCATCCTACCGACCGATACAATCTATCAATGTTGTCAGCCTGCTTGTTTATGTCGAGAGGGGTCAGCCCTGTAGCCTTAGATAGCCTCTCGGCGTGGTATGTATATGAAGGAGTACCCCCAATGACCTTTTTACATATAGGGCAGAGGATCCGCACCAATCTCTGGGCCAATACGCCAATGATGGATGAGGAGAGGAGATAACTCTTTATTCCCATATACTGGAGTCTTGTAAAGGCTCCAGCAGCATTCCTGGTATGAAGAGTAGCAAAAACTAGATGCCCCGTAAGCGAGGCTTGGACCGCAATCTCTGCGGTCTCTAGGTCTCTTATCTCTCCTATCAGGATGACGTCAGGGTCATGGCGTAGGATATTTCGCAGAGCAGATGCAAAGGTAAGATTTATTTGAGAGTTCGTCTGCATTTGGCTTATCCTATCCAGACTGTATTCCACAGGATCTTCTATCGTCACAATGTTTATATCGGGGGATTTGATCTCCTGGAGTATGGAGTAAAGGGTGGTGGTCTTACCACTTCCTGTAGGGCCAGTAACCAGGATCATTCCCTCAGCCTTCCTGGATAGAGCTCTGAACTTCCTGAGGAGCTCCTCATGGAAGCCCAGCTTGTTCAGCTCCAGACAAACGGCTGAACGGTCCAGTATCCTCAGTACCACCCCCTCACCATAGATGGTGGGGATTAAAGAAACCCTTATATCTACCTCTCTCCCTGCCAGGGACAACTTTATTCTGCCGTCCTGGGGCAGCCTCTTCTCTGCAATGTTCAGCTTAGCCATTATCTTTATTCTGGATATGATGGCCGGGTATAACGATTTTTGAGGGGCAGGAAAGTCTCTAAGCATCCCGTCCACCCTGTAGCGGAGCCTGGTATTCTTCTCAAGCATTTCCAGGTGTATATCGCTGGCGCTTATTTCAATAGCTCTGGCTATAGTGTTGTGTACGAAGCGGATAACAGGGGCCTCTGAGGCAATGTCCCTTAACTTTTCTATGTCTTCATCTACTCTCGCCTCTTCAACGACCTGGTCTGGTTCTCTTTCTTCCTTAGTACCATAGAGTTCGTCCAAGCCCTGTTCGATATCTTTCTCAGACCCTACATAAAAGTTGACCTTCTTCACATTCAGCTTTGCTCTGGCTGTCTGCCATAGGGTCTCAACAAGTGTAGCATCCTCTGGGTTTGCAATTGCCACATCCAGCTCACCATTTAACAACCTTAAGGGAAGTATTTTGTTCCCGTAAAGAAAGTTGTATGGTAATTCCTCCAGGAGGAGATATTCCCCCTTGTTCTTTTTTTCCCATACAGGTAGCTTAAAGTAAAGGCTTTGGGCATATCTGAGGTCTTCCTCAGAAATCATCCCCAGTTGCAGGAGTATCCGCCAGTCTTTCTGACCAGTCTCCCACTGTACACCTCTTGCCCTCTCTATATCCGTCTCAGAGATTTTCCCCAACTGGGAGAGAATCTCTAATAGGCCCTTTCTCTCTCTGATTTCTACCATAGCTAATTACTCCCAGCTTAATATATCTGCGTCTTCCCCTTTGCCCCCATCCCTTCTATCTGCCCCGTAAGAAAGGATCTCATAATCGCCATACTCACCGGGATACCTGTAAATATAAGGTTCTCCCCAGGGGTCATCGGGTATAACTCTCTTTCTTAGATAAGGTCCATGCCAGTTCAGGACGTCGTCAGGCCTTTCTATTAAGGCCCTGAGTCCTTGTCCCTGGGATGGGTATTCCCCCGTATCTAACCTATAGGTTTCTAGGGCCGTGCTGAAAGACTCTATTTGGGCACGGGCTATAACGGTCTTTGATTTGCCTATTCTACCTATTAGCTTGGGTGCTACTACAGAGGCTAGCAGTCCTATAATAGCTATCACAATCAGGAGTTCCAGCAGTGTGAAGCCAGTTCTGCGGCCGGTAATACTTTTTAAAGGTGCGTATGCCCTGGTCGGCCCGGAACTTAGCTCCCGGCTGCTGCCCGTGGTCTGCCTCGGATCTCCGCACTTCAAAATCCCCATATGAATCTCCCTAATAATATCTGCAATCTGGCATACCACTTAAGGGGTCTATACTTATTACCGCCCTGCGATTGTGTGTATCCTTAACGTAAAGTTTTTGACTGGCGTTTCTACCGCTGGGATGGAATACGACCAGGGTTGAATCCTTACTCTCTAGGGGCAGGCTTAACCACAACCCAGACGGTAGGAGGAACTTTTTGCCATCCGACCTCATCAATCCATTCTCTTTTAACCTTAGACTCAGCTTATCCCCTTTAACCACTGAATCTAGATGAGACTGTCTAAGAAAATTCAGGGTTAATACTACCCCCCTCCTGAACTCCATGGCACCCATAGTGGACACCACCCTGGGAACACCCAGCCCCAATATGGCCAGCACCAGGCTTAATACTACCAGGAGCTCTATCAGTGTAAATCCATGTGCCTGTCTATACCCAATGCGAACCATGAAAGACATTTAACACAAAAATAATTTAAAGTCAAAGAGTAAAGCGATGATACCTTGGCGATCAGAAGTTTGCAGTGAGGCTGAAGATGGAGCTTAGTAAGGAGACTACTATAAGGCCAATGACCAGGCCCATGAAAAGTATGAGCAATGGTTCAAGGAGGGTGACAATCCTTTTAATCCTCTCCTCCAGTTCCCTGTCCTGATTGTCTGCCACCTTCAGGAGCATCTTATCCAAACAACCGGTCTCTTCCCCTGCCGCTAATATGTGTATGTTGGGTCCTGGGAGAAATCCCCTCTTTCCCAGAGAGGCAGTTAGACTTATGCCCTGTTTCACTTCGGTCTTGGTCTTTTCAATACAGTCGGCCAGGTAGCTATTGGCAAGGGTGTTCTGAACGATGTCAAGGGACCGTACTAGTGGTACACCGTTTTCCAGTAATGTGCCCAGGGTGCGGGCAAACCGGGATGTCTCTATTTCCCAGAATACCTTGCCAACGTATGGCAGCTTTAGTTTAATACGGTCTATCTTTTCTCTTACTAATCTGTTTTTTTTAAGAACTTGCAGATAAAGCAGAAAAAACAACAGGAAGCCAAGTAGAACTGCCCAACCATAGACAGATATAATTTTGCTTATACCTCCAAGTATGTAGAGGGGCAACGGGGTAGGCATATCCATGCTGGCAAAGATTTCGGTAAAGCTGGGGATTACATAGGCCACAATGACTATTATGGATAGTACACCGGTAAAGAGGAGTATCAAAGGGTATATCATGGCAGAGATCACAGCGCTCCTTACCCTTTCTATCCTTTCTTGGTACTGTGTGAGTCTTTTCAGAACTTCTGGCAGTACACCCCCTTCTTCCCCCGCCTGGATCATGCTGATGTGGACGGGTGAGAATATTTTGGGGTAGTCAGAGAGTGCCTGGGCCAGAGACCTTCCGGCCTTTAGTGAATCAAGGACATCCTCCAGGATGCCCTTGGTGGCCTTGTTTTGCTGTGTGTTCGCCAGGAGCCTTAGGCTCTTATCTATCGGGATACCACCTTCTAATAGGGTGGCCAACTCCCTGGTAAAGAGATAGAGGGCCTTCTTTGGTGCTCGTCTGGTGATACCCTTCCGTTTCCTGCCGGCCTTTTTGACCTTCAGGACAACGTAACCCTGCTTTTTTAAATCCTCTATTAACTGGGCCTGACTTGGGGAATCCTTCTGGCCTTCTATCAATCTGTTAGCCGTACTTATGGCCTGGTATGAGAAGGTCTTCATCTACCTAAGCCCTCTCAATGGCCCTGCTCATCTTCAAGCTGGTAAAGTTCTGGAAAACCTCCCCAGTCTGCCAACCAATCTTCCAATTCCAGTTCTTCTGCATCCTTTTCCTTCCGGGACGGACTTTCCCCTGAGAGACCCGATAGGTCCTTATAGAGTCCAATGGTAAACTCCCTCCCATTCAAGGACAGGTAAGCCCTTTTAGGTTCAATACTAAACAGCTTGTATCCGTCTATTTCTTCACCCTCTTCAAGGAAAGTGGTGTCCCCCTTACCCTTTATTAATGCCTTTTTAACCTCTCCAGCGATGACAATCCCAAGGAGGGATAGCCCAGACTCATCTGACAGGGTCTCGTCCAGTTCTCTTTCTGTGGGTTGCTGGGCCACCTGGTGGAGTCCTTCCCATTCTTTTCTGTCGGGAGAAAATATGTTCCTGGAGGCTATGGGTGCGTATTCTGTAATGTCCTTCCTTGGAGGTGCATCCACAACTTCTGCTTGTACTTTTAGTCCCCCTATCTTTGCTGGCGCAATTTCTGTTGGCAGTTCCACTCTGCCCAGGAGGAACAGGATGTTAAAGAGCACCAATCCCAACACCGCAACTGAAAGCCCTATGCTTACAAAATGAACTGAGCCCTTCCAGCCCTTGATTCTTCGGGTGACGACCGGTCCAGTGAAGCGAAGTTTTTTGTTCTTTTCCTGTTCCATTTTTTATCTATTTATTAGGGCAAAGGTCTCCAGGATTGCAGAAAGATTGACCCCTTCATTACTAGCCAGTTCTTTTAACTGCAATTCCTTTATGTAGCAAGTAAAGTCCTCGTTATTTTCAAGTAGGTAAAGAAACTTCTGCAACTTTTCAGCCCTGGGGATGGTCTCCACTTCCAGGTCAATTTCCAATTTGAGCAGACGTGGGGCTTTATTCAGAACTTCTTTCTGTGCAATGTCACTCTTTGAGATGATTAGGTCGCTCTGGGCCGAGATTTTCTTTAGCAGCCTTGGTATCTCAGTCAAAATCTGTCCTTCATTAGAAGCATTTATGAGATTCACGTTACCCCAGGACTTAGTGCTGCTGGGG